>CAKZRZ010000049.1 GCA_937918955.1 uncultured Arenicella sp. | reverse complement strand
TTCAGGGTCGTCAGACTTAAACGCATCTAATTGAGACAGTATTTCGTCTTGGCCTATTCCTGATTGCGGCATTGGTTTGTGATGTGAGTGTGTCATGTATGGGCTCGGTTTGACTTCAAATTAAGTAAGAAGTTTTGAGGGCTTGTCTTTCGCTTTGCTTGCTATTGTGTGCGGTGCTTTTATGCCTCCAAGCATCGCTATGCTGTGACGCGTAAGCTGCGCCCAAAGTACTCAATTACTTCTAACAGCGCGTCATGCGTTGGGTGACCAGCTTCGTCAACAAAGTCTTGCGTTAATACCGAGTGATGATTACCAGGTAGTGTGTGAAATTGAAGGCGTTCTTTTTCTTGGTTAAAGGTTTTATTCAAACGCTCAAACTTGCTGGCCTTGCACATCCAGTCGCCTTCAAACCGGAAGACTTTGATTGGCTCATTGTTATCTATGTTGGTTTTAATCTCGGCGATATCAATGTCACTCATGTGCAGCGCCGAAGGGTCATTAAACGGCATTGACGGCTGAGAAGATACCGCAGCCAGAACGCTGTCTTCGGCCATAAGAGAAATCGCAAAGTTGCCGGTTAGGCACATTCCGATTACGCCTACGCCATGAGTCGCGTTTGGGTTTTGCGTGGCATTGTGATTGGGAATTGAACGGCATAATGCTTTTAACCAATCAACGATTGGACTGGATTTATTTTTTTCAAACAAGCTGAACTCTTTGCGCAAACAAAACACGCGCAGCAGGTTTCTACCTACTTGGGTTTTACCGATTGGCCCGAATAGGTGTGGCATTACAACTTTAAAACCTGCTTCTATAAGTTTGTCAGCTAAGCGTAAGGTTGATTGACCAATGCCCGGTAGTTCTTGAATGATAACCACCGACGGCCCTCCGCCGCGAGTATAGACGTCATGGCTTATAGTATGACCTTTTTGAGTACAGGCCGAGAAGTTTGATTTTTCGAATTGATCTATTTGGGTTGGCATAATCAACGTTGTGTAATAGCTCTGGCGAGTTTCTATAATCTAAGATCAGTATACGTATCGTACTCGGCTGATCAAACTTAGATTTTTAACTTAACGCGTGTCGCGATATTGTCTGCCAGACTTTCATAGCAGATTAACCATCTGGTGTGTCTTCATGCGGTAAGCCGACGCGCATGCGCCCCTCTTTGGTTTTCAATGAGAAGTCAGTTCCGGCGAACTCAGCGCCGGACTCTCCGCATAAAAAGGCCACGCCTTCTCCAACCCATTGCGGTGGTATATGCACGTTCCAATCTAAATTGCTCACTGGGTTAATTTTAGCATCGCGTATTTTCTCCATCATTGGAGTTGCGACGGTACCTGGCGATAAACCAACGACCTTAATGTTTGTGTCGCTTAGTTCTTTATGCGCCACCTCAGTGAGTTTTTTTGCGGCTGCTTTGCCAGAACAATAATGGCTCCAACCTACAAGCGCGCTATTTGCCGCACCTGAACTCATGTTAACGATAGTGCCACTATTCTGTTTTAGCATTTTTGGTATGGCCGCTCGCAACCCATGGTAAACGCCTTTGTAGTTAATGTCGGCGGCTTGCCCCCAAATTTCTGGGTCAGAATCTATCAGCGTGGAAAGTGGCTCGATAGTGCCAGCGTTATTAACTACAAAGTCGAGACGGCCTGTTTTTTCAATCGCGAATTCTACAGCTTTATTCACCGACGCGTAGTCGGTGACATCGCATTTGATCGCGAAGGCATTATTGCCCTCAGCTCCAATTTCTTTAGCCGCCTGTTCAATTTTATCAATTGAGCGAGCGGCTAATATCACGCTAGCACCATAAGCTGCTAGCGTTTGTGCGGTTGCTAAACCAATGCCTTGGCTAGCGCCGATGATTAAAGCTGATTGCCCTGAAAAATCTAATGACTGCAACATTATTTGTTCTCCTCTATGAATAGTCGTGATACTGAATTCGATGCTTGCAACATAGCGTCATTTAACAAATCTGGGTCGCCTGTTGTGCCTTCAATTTGGATTGTTCTTACGTCGTCGATACCCAGAAACTGAAGCAGTGAGATTAGGTAGGGACCAAGAAAGTCCATTGAGGCTAAGTCACCATTATTAGTATATCCATTCGCGCCGTAGCTTAGCACTAATACCGCTTTGTTAAAGGGAACCAACCCCGTAAATGAGTGGCCATCAAATGAAAAGGTTTGATTGATACGAACAATTTGATCAATCCACGCTTTAAGTGATGACGGCACGCCAAAGTTATAGATAGGGGCGCTAATGATGAGGCTGTTCGCGCCATTTAGTTCGGCGATTAACTCATCAGAGAGAGCGGTTGCTGCTTGGAGTTTATCCGTCATTGCTTGCGGCTCGGCATAAAAACCTGAAATTGTGTCCTCAGATATATGAGGTAGCTCAGCCGAAGAAAGATCACGAACTCGCAGGGCTAAAGAGGGAGTGAGGCTGAGTAGGTGATCTTGCACTTTATCGGCCAAGCGTCGTGATATCGAGTTGATTCCGCGTGGGCTGGTATCAAGCCTTAGTATGTATGTCATTTTTTAAACCTATCGTTTGTAATTGGAATCAACTGTAGCTAAAGTATTAATCGCAATAAACAGAACGAAATGCAAATTATTAATGCGTAAATCGCAATAATGGATATCGACAATATTAAGGCTTTTATTGCCGTTTACCGCGCTGGAAACTTCATAGAAGTAGCCAACGATTGGAAGGTCGCGTCATCGACAGTTTCAAGAGCCGTCGCGTCGCTTGAGACGCAGCTGAATACTCGCCTTTTTCAACGCACTACACGCAAGCTTGTACCCACTCAGGAAGGTGAACACTACTTCGAAAAAATTTTGCCTCTGATTGAAGAGATAGATCTCGTGCATCAGACCTTAATGGACTCAGCTGCGGCACCGTCGGGACACTTACGAGTAACTGCTTCTGTGTCGTATGGGCAAATTGTGATAGCGCCTCTATTGAAGGCATTTCGCACTCAGTATCCTAGTATTGAGTTAGAACTCATTTTGTCGGACGGGTACATTGACTTGATAAGTGATCAAGTTGATATCGCGATTAGGCATGGGAATTTGAGTGACAGTAGTTTGGTGGCAAAAAAATTGGCAGACGTGAGTTATCACTTAGTTTCCAGCAAGGCTTATCTTGCGCAAAGAGATGCTCCTCAAATTCCAGACGATTTACGCGATCATGACTTGGTCACATTTGCGTATGAAAACTTTCGAAACTCATGGAACTTTGAGCGCAACGGAGTCTCTCAACGCATTTCAATTCGGCCAATAATGACATCGACCAATGCGGCTACAATAAGGCAGTCTGTGCGCGACGGCATAGGTATTGCATTGCTGGCAGACTGGACTATTCATAGCGACGTACAGTCGGAGAAACTAGTAGAACTATTACCTGACTGGCGAGTCTCCGGCCAATCTAAAGAGTCGGCTGTTTGGTTGGTCTACCCTTCAAGGCGATTTGTACCTGCGAAAACGCGAGCCTTTATCGACTTTCTTTCTAGTCGGGTTTAAGCGGCCGCGCCCTGTGCACTCAGCCTACTTGCAACACGTGCGTAGGCGATAGAAAGTAAAGCAAGAACCAGAAAGGCAAGGCCTAAAAAGAAAATGCTCTGGGCTAAACCGCCCCAGCCAAGCTTTTGTAAATCGATGAATGCATATGGGTAAAAGCCAGAAAACTCGGCTCGTATTAGCGCGTAAATGGTATAGCCACCAGGGCATATCAATGAGAAGAATGCATCGCGCCATTCAACCGCGTCTTTGTCGCTATGCGCAAGCCACCATACTAAAGAGGCGATCGGAACGATGGTATGAGTGATGAGATTGCCAAGGCCATCGAGGCCTTCTTGGGCGCCGAACTGGCTTAGCAGTGCATGAAAAATGATGCCCACTCCGACAATTGCGACAACCGTAGCATGCACCACAAGTCGATGGGGTGTCTTACCTAAGGCAATCGCAGCCATCACAAAGAAAACTAAGCTGTTGGTAAATATGGTGAAAAATTGATAAAGATGTGACGCACCCGCAAGAAAAGAGCCATGCTGATCAGCGGCAAGTATAAATCGTATTATTAAACCGGCTAAGGTTACTAGGGCAAGTGCGGTTGCCGTGACGCGTGCAGCTTTAGTGATCTTATTATTGTTCATTTATGAAGAGTATTAGTTATTGTTTATTGAAAAACTGTCTGTTTGATATTTTTGTTAAGCAAGGCTTTTCAATTGAAACCGGAGCTAATTAGATACAGCTTTAAACTCTTCTAAATTTGATCAGATGAAATACTACTTTCCTCGCCCCGTCATTAAATAGGTTGCGAAACTCGCTAGCCAATGCGAGCCGGAATAATGCTCATCAGATACTGCTGCCACACCAGTATCGGCATGTAGCTTGGCTGATCTAACTAGGCTAAGTTTACGCGAGTCGTTGCTAGGCAAGGCACTGGCAATGTTATAAAGATTCCACGCGCGAGACGAATTAACTCCATCAAGGTGTACAAGCTTACCGTCGCTAGCATCCTTAACAATTCCGGGAGCCAGCCAATCGTCTGAACCATCACTCGGAATGCCTGGAAGGAAGTTACTTAACCAGTCTGCGAACTCTTTCTGCGAGAGAATACGGCGCATTAAATCGGCTTCCATCAAACAGGGGGATAAAAAGTCTTCGCCACTAGGCTCATAACTTATCGGGCAGTTTACGTCTTGTTGATGAAATTTGAGCGAACGCTCAATGATGAGTGACTCCATTTCTGTATCACCTATTTCGCGAGCCCAATCGAGCATGAGTCCAAATGCGAAAGCACTTTGGTTGTGCGTGCCTAGGCGAATCGGATAAGCAAGCTTTGGCAGCCATTCTTTCAAACTTATGGCAATGTCTTCTTCAAGCGGCTTTAGAATTTCTAACCAATGTTTCGCCTTAGGATCATCCCATTGTCTTAACTCAGTGGTAAGTTGCAGGTACCAAGCTAATCCATAAGGTCGTTCCCAAGAGCCGCGAGCGGGGCGCGCAAAATTTGCGACTTCGCCTGCTAAGTTCTCTTTGCTAAAGTTCTCATTTAGTTTCTTAATGGCTTCATCGCGCCAAGGCGCATCTTGTGGGCCAACGTGCAGTAAGCGAACCAATAACCAATGGCCGTGTACCGCACTGTGCCAGTCGAAACAGCCGTAAAAAGTAGGGAAGATTTTGCGCGGACGGCCAATCGCCTCTGCATTGTCTGTAGTGCGAGAGATCTTATTTGGAAACTCTTGCTGGACACATGAAATAGCCAAGGCGGCAAAACGGTTAGCTAGTTCAGGCTCGATAGATGTTGGGTAGCTGAGTTCATCGCTCGAATTTGCGGAGACTTGCGAGACAAAGCTCGTCAGAATTGCGAGCAAGGTTAGGGTGGTTAGTCTAAGGTATTTCATAGGAGCTTCTTTTAAAGATATTTTTATGTGCGCGAGTCACCATGCAAAAAAGCGAGCCACATGTAAAGTGCGTTGATATTAGTTTGCTTAAGTTTAGAACGCGCTACGTTTCAGTACTCATAGGTTTCGCTAAGTAGTGGGTCTCAAGCAAACTAATATCTAAGCCAGGCTGATTTGTTTATCTATTGCAAATTTCTCACTGCCGGCCTAAGTGAATTTAGTAAGTAATGCTACAAACTCAGAACTTCATTTAGATCTGAGGTGCCTTTGCCACTTGGTTTAGTCGCGCCTCCAACTACAAAGATTTGGTCTTCGATTTTTCCCGCGCCTAAACCATGTCGAGGTGTTTTTAAATGAGACAATGCCTGCCATTCATCTTTAGCTAAACTGTAACGCCAAACGTTTTCGAACACGCCTTCTTTAGGAACGAATATTTCTCCGCCAAAAACAATAATGCCATCATCGACTGCGACACTCGCGGTACCGGCTTGAGGCAGGGGTAGGGGAGCTGCTGAACGCCAGCGATCTTCTTTTTTGTCATAGATATGCGTGTTATCGAAATTGCCTTTCGCGTTACGTCCACCAGTAACAATTAAGTTCTCAGCAACCCAGCCTCCGGTAGCGCTATTGCAGGCTAGGGGAATAGGCGCCGCATTTGTCCATTTATCGTCACCCGCTAGCCATACTAAATGAGTGTTCACTTCACTATGGTCACTGCGTTTTATATTTGCCTCGCCCTTAGGTGATTGACCCGAGACTAAATGGATGTCGCCTTCAAGTGCCGTTAATACCCCCTCGGCTTGAGGATCTGGCAAGTTGGTGCGTGGTACCCAGGTCTTATCAATGTATTCGTAAACCGTGCTACGCATTCTCCATGCATGGGTGAAGCCGCCATTAAAGCCACCAACTAAAAACAGCCGATCGCCGGTGCTAACCAAAGCAGCGTGATGCAGGTCTTCTGGCAAGTTGCTTTCCTCTGTCCATTGGTCTGTACTCGGGTCATAGCTGAAGAAGCGATCAGTAAAGTAGATCGCACCTAAACGAGACGCAATGCCGCCTGCTACATAGAGTTTGCCCTGATGAACAGTGGGATATAACTCCTGAGTTTTAATAGGTAGGGGCGCAGCAGTGGACCACGGCGATTTAATTTCTTTCGACTTAGCAGCATTTGAAAAACCAAGGCTAGCAAGTGTTGAATAAGCAACAAATTCTCTTCTATTCATAATGG
>CAKZRZ010000048.1 GCA_937918955.1 uncultured Arenicella sp. | reverse complement strand
AGATTCTTCGCTTTGCTCAGAATGACGGGTGGGATAACTCGGAATTACGGAGAGGGTATCTCGGGATTATAACTAGGGTAGCTACGCGTTACAGGTGGATATTTTTCACTTAGCTTCAAATAACGTTTTAAAACTATCAATACGCCGTAGCAACACATCATTAATTTTTTTGCCGACATCATAAGCCTGTAAATCAACCGCTTTCACCTCTAAGGCAAGCTCAACCTCTCTACATAGGTTCACTGCCAAGGCGCGGAAAGACATTTTAGACGTTTCCATATCAGGCACTAACCTTTGCCAGTGTCTCAGTTGTAAATCATTGGCACTTTTTCTACCGCCGATTTTCATTGCCATGTTGGCATTTAGTTCTGGGTAGATCGCGGTACTAACCAGGTCATACGCGGGCGCTAACCTGCATTGGCCGTTGCTGTAAATGAGAGAGAAGTTTTTAGCGTGAGCATCGTTGTTGCCTATTAAATAATTAAAGACTATTCGCTCTAGCAGCCATTGGTAGTCAACGGCTGGGCGCGATGAGACTTGCTGAATTAGTTTTATGCAATCATCTAAGCTGGGGCCGCCTTCGGCTTGGTACTTGTTCTCTGGCACTATGCTGAGTGCTTGGCAAAAGTCTTCTTGGTGTATTCGTTTTATGATGCCTTGGCTTTCTGTTCTGTCGTAGCGTTGTACTTGATAGACCCGTTGATCACCGACTTCGCGCAATTCGATATCAGGCACGTTAATACCCACCGCTTTGGCTAGCGACATGCAAATAAATTCGTTCTCGACTAAACCTTCAATGTTGTTCGATGCTGGCTTTATGATGTGAGTTGAAGGCGAGCTGGGCGTGCTTAAGAATGTTTTGCCATCACTAATTACCACAGCAAGCTTAGATTGCGCACCGGCTAAGGATAAGCGCACTGAATCATCGGCTCCAAGTAGTGGCCTGTGTTTAGACGTATTTAGGCTTTGTAGCAGCTCGTGATCTGATAGTGATGATTGCGATTTTTTGCTGGTCTCTAGCTCTAACTGATTGCTCGCGAATAAGGAGACCGCACCGGCACATTCACCGCCTACTTCACTTAACAATTTGAAGACATTGCGACGGGATACTTTTAAGTGCTGTGCCAGGCCTTCAAGTTGCTGGTCGTCTGGTAGCAAGCCAGAGAAAAAGGGTCTTGCTTGTGCGTCATCAAATCGCGTTGTCGACAGGGGTAGTGAGGTTGATAGAGCAACGGCATCAGGTTTTATATAACTCGGATGGTATTCGAAGGAAATTTGCGCGTTACCGAGGTCGCTTAGTGTGCCTACTTTTTGCTCGTTAAGGTAAACAACTAAAATACTAGTCATCAGTGACGACCTCGAGCACTAGGTTGATACCCAACATTTTTACGATCAGCAGTGTTTTACCTATTTCACAGCTTTCCTTACCGCGCTCAAGCTCACCTAAAAAGCGTACGCCAACTCCGCATAAACCCGCAAGCTCCTTTTGCGTGAGGCCCTGCGCTTTTCGCTGCTGGCGAACGACCTCACCCAATTGTGCTGGAGTAGCTGCAGTGATGTTAGTTTTGTTACCGTTCGGGATCATTTCGCTATTTTAAGTGCTTCCCGGAATAAATCAACCCGTACGGGAATATTAGAAGTATTTAGCTTATTCAGAGAAATAATATTACCGAACGGGACTTTTAACCTCGCCTACTAATGGATTAGAGTCTCGAAGGTTTTAGATATGTAAATGCAAAGAGATAGGCAACATGCTGAGCTCACTGAACAAGCAGCTCAAAGTAACTTGGGCACCTTAACCGAACTCGCAACGAGTTGATATTGCACGCCACGCTTTACAC
The DNA here is from genome assembly GCA_937918955.1 of uncultured Arenicella sp. GTDB lineage: Bacteria > Pseudomonadota > Gammaproteobacteria > Arenicellales > Arenicellaceae > Arenicella. The sequence goes on along the minus strand of CAKZRZ010000048.1, from coordinate 12,541 downwards.
TACCGTGCTCGCCTAAGTCTTTTGACAAGTGTGCTGCTCGCGCTTCGCTCACTTCGTTTTGAATAAGTTCGCCGACCAGCGTGACCTTGCGGCCTGCGATGTCGGTAGGCACAAAAAAGCTGTAGTCTTTAAAGCTGACTCGAATAGCTTTGCCTGCATGTTGGGCGATAAAGAAGCAGCCCTTCTTTTGGCATACTTTGCTTACCTTGGTTTCTATTGCTAACTGTTTACCAATAAACGTTTTTGGGGACTCGAGGATAGTTGCTAACTGTGTGACAGCGGGCGGCTCTTCAATTAAGGCGCCGAAGGTTTCGGAGGTGGCGTCTTGATGAACGGGCTCGGATAGTCGCAGGGCCTCGGCGAAAGCTTGGCTGGTAAACGCTAGGGCTAATAAAAGAACTACGCTGTGTTTTTTCATTTTTTGGGGCTGAGGTATTTGGTTGTTGGGCTTGAGCATATCATGGGGGTTGAGGTGAGATTCTTCGCTTTGCTCAGAATGACGGAACGGGGGGTTTTGAGTCATCGATCAACTTCGCTGTCATCTTGAGCGCAGCGAAAGATCTGTTTAGTTCGCGTTACGAGTTCTTTAGGGAGTAGATTCTTCACTTCGTTCAGAATGACGAGTGGAGAGGTTCAGAATGACGAGTGAGGTCGTTCGGAATGACGCGGCATTAGTTTTAGGTCATTGACCAACTTAGCCGTCATCTTGAGCGCAGCGAAAGATCTATTTGGTTCACGTTACGAGTTCTTTAGGGAGTAGATTCTTCACTTCGTTCAGAATGACGGATGGGGACGTTCAGAATGACACGGGGCCCGCGGTATGACGGACGGGGCGGTTCAGAATAAGGGACTAATGAATGCTGGCTTAGTTTTCAGCGTTCGCTGTTTTGCGCCAGAATGACGCGAGGATAGAACCGTTGATATTCATGGTTGGACCAAACACCGCGGGCGCGATACCCATGGTTGCCACTTTGCCCATTTCCACCGCAATGCCGGATGCCAGCCCAGAGTTTTGCATACCCACTTCAAAGGCGATGGCGCGCGCCGAGGCTTCGTCCATTTTGACTAACTTTGCAACCGCGTAGCCCAAGGCTAGGCCCAGTATGTTTTGCAAAAGAACAATCGCAATCAATGCTAAGCCTAGGGTAATTAAATTATCTCGACCAGCAGCGGTGATCACCGCGATAATCACCACAATACCAATCATAGATAGTCGCGGCATATTCTTATCGACCATGGGGAACTTGCCGTGCAAGAAATGGTTAAACAACAGGCCGCCGATCACGGGCAATATAACAATCTTGGTAATGCTCCAAAACATGGCGATCGCGTCAATAGGCACATGTTGGCCGGCGAGTGCAGACATCAACACGGGAGTTAGAAACGGCGCTAATAATGTTGAGAACGCGGTCAGCGATAAAGATAGGGCTAAGTTGGCTCCAGATATGTATGCCATCACATTAGAAGCCAAGCCGCCCGGCGAGCAGCCCACCAAAATTATTCCAGCGGCGATCTCAGGGGGAAAGCCGGAAAGCATTGCTAACGACACGCCAATAAAAGGCATGATTGTGTATTGGCAGATTAAACCCACCGCAATACTCTTGGGCATTTTCACCACCCGGGCAAAGTCGTCAACGCCAACTGACGTGCCCATGCCAAACATGATGATCATCAACAAGGGCACAATCAGGCCCGTGGTTTTATAGTCTCCTATATAAGAAAACGCCTGAGGAAAAATAAGCGCGAGGGCCACGACCACAAAAATTGAAAGCGTAAAGGCGGCGTTTTTTAACATGCTGTTGGGTTTGGAGATGTGTTTGAGCGTGATTGCTGTTTATTGAGATTAGTCTAGCTTAGTTGTTGAGTTATTTCACTGTTGGTGGGTGTTTATGGGAGAGAGATTCTTCGCTTTGCTCAGAATGACGGGATGAGAGAGTTAGGAGACGGGATGGGAAAGTTAAGAGGCGGATGGGTTAGTGCAGGATGATGGACTGGCTAGCTCAAGGATGATGCTGAGTGGGGTTAAGCCATTGATCAACCACGCCGTCATCTTGAGCGAAGCGAAAGATCTGTTTGTTTGGAGTTAGAGGGGCTTTGCTTAGTAGATTCTTCACTGCGTTCAGAATGACGGATAGGCCGGTTCTGAATGACCGATGGACCGGCTCGGAGTGACGGATAGGCCGGCTCGGAGTGACGGATGGACCGGTTCGGAGTGACGAAGGCAAGGCCCGAAATGACGAACGGGGCTAGTTCATAACGACGTGTTGTTGGTTTGTAGCTCGGTATTCTTTCCCGGTCATCCTGAGCCTAGCGAAGGATCTAACATGCCCAATTGTCAATTCACTGCTGGCCCGCACAATCGCGGGCCAGCAATAAACTTAGCTTTAAATAAAGCCTTAAGGCTTAACGTCACCTTTTAGGTATTGATCTAAAAATTTGAGGTAGGCTTCCGACGCGATAATGCGGTTCTCTTTTTTGAGAAAGCCATGACCTTCGTCGGGGAACAATACGTAATCTACCGGCACATTATTTGCCCTTACGGCTACTACAAGCTCATCGCTCTCTACTTGCAGCACTCTGGGGTCGTTGGCGCCTTGCACAACTAACAATGGCTTGGTGATGTTCTTGGCGTGGAACAAAGGCGAAATACGACGCAGGCGTTCTAGGTCGGTGGCGGGGTCACCCATCTCATCGTACAAGGCTTCTTTAAATGCTTCCCACCATGGTGGAATGCTGGTTAGCGTGCGCTCCCAATTGGTGACTCCAAAAATGTTAACGCCAACGTCGAACACATCAGGTTCAAACGCTAGGGCAGCAGCAACCATGTAACCACCGTATGAGCCACCCATTACGCCGATTTTATCGCCGTCAACCCAATCAAGAGTCTCAAGGTATTTGCGCGCATAGACTATGTCTTGCAAATCAACTTCGCCGTGGCGTTTGTCATCCATATGGAAAAACGTTTTGCCATAGCCAGAGGAGCCGCGATTGTTCGCTGCTAAAACCGCGTAGCCATGATTAACAAGGTGCTGAATCAATGCGCTGTAGCCACGTCGGCTTTGACCGCCTGGTCCACCGTGTACAAATACTAACGCGGGTACTTTGTTCGTGGCGCTTGCGGCTTTTGGTTTATAAAACACACTAGGAATTTCTAAACCATCAAAACTTGGGTAGCGCACAATGGAGCTATCAACTAAGTTCGCTTCGTTAATTTCAGGGTTAAGTGAGGTAGTCAGCCGAGTGTGTTTTTGTGACTCCATGCCCAGCACATAGATGTCGGATGGTGAGCGGTCACTTAATAGCCTTAAAGCTAGCTGGCTTTCTTCTTTGTTAAAACGAAACTGCGACGGGTTGCCTGTTGGCAAGCTTGCGAGTGATTTTTTCTCACCCGTTTTGGTGTCATACATGGTGACCTTGGTCAGTGCATCGTCATTGATGCCTACCATTTGGTAACGACCACTTGGTGAAAAGGTAACAAAGCTCACATCCCAATCGGCTTTTTGCAATAGCGACTTATCGCCCGAGCTTAAATCGTATGTCCATGCTTGTACAAACTCGCCAAATTCATCGGTTGAATACGCTAGCTTAGCGTTGTCTTTAGTAAAGCCGTAAACGCCATAAGAGATGTTGCCTTCGTGCTCGGTAATCAGTACTGGTTTCTTGTCGGCACTTTTAAGGTCTATTAAATAGATATCAGAATCAGCGCTGGTTCTTGGTTTAACCAAGGCAACCCAGCGTCCATTGGGGCTGATGTCTGATACTTGATAACCGGGGTTTTCAAAGATGGGTTCTCTTGAGTAATCTTCAGCCGAGTAGGCGTAAACATCAAAGGCTTTAGAATCACGTTCGTTTGAGAGCAGCCAAAACGTTTTCTCAGATTCAGACCAACCCATGAAACTGGCTTTAACATTTTCGCCAGGTGTTAGGTCTTTGGTGCTGCCATCTGCTTCACGAACAAACACATGAGAAAGCTCGTTGCCGCCATTATCTCGGCTAAACAATAAGCGCCCATCGTTCGGAAAATAGCTTACGCCAAAGGTTGCATCTGCGGTTGAATCGGTAAGCGCAACGGGCTGCGAGCCATCCACCGGCATTGCGTAAACGTTAAACACACCCGATTCATCAGACGACAAAAGAATGGTTTTTCCGTCACTCGCAAAGGCATTGCCTTTCCAGTTAGCCATGCTATAGCTGGTGTTCTTGAAAAACACTTCGGCCGAGTATGTTGGAAACTCCTCTGCCTCAATTGCGCTCGCCTTTTGATCAACGGCCACTGGAGCTTCGGGTGTGGGGTCAGAGTCTGTAGAGCTCGTGTCACAGCCTGCTAAAAAAGCAAAACAAATGCATGAGATGATAGGTAGGAACTTTAATTTCATGTGAAACAGCCTGTATGAAGTTGTAGGGTAAATCAACGATAACAGACTATTGTTGATTTTTCTAAAGTGAGGCTCGATTGAATATCGCCTTACTCTTAGCGCATAAAAGCCAAGTACAAAGCGGGCTGCGAGAGCTTAAGCAAAACCAACAATCGTTTAACGATTTTCTCGCAACCACAGCTAATTACTTCTTAAGCGTATTCATTAAGCTTTTGGCTCGCTCGCTCATGTGCTTCTACTAAGTGTGGGCTCGCTTGTGTCAGCAGGCTCACCAAGAACGTAACGGCTGAGGCTATGATAAAGCCTGGCACCAATTCATACACATACGAGCTGAGCGATTGGCCGTTAATTTGAACTGGCAATGCTAACCACAACAGCACCGTTAGAGCACCCGCTGCCATGCCGGCTATAGCGCCTGCGAGAGTCATTCTAGACCAAAACAAACTTATCAAGATAACTGGACCAAACGCTGAGCCAAACCCAGCCCAGGCATTACTGACTAAGGATAAAATCGAGTTATCTCGATCATGCGCTAAGAATACGGCGATAAGAGCAACGCCAACCACGGCTGCGCGGCCAACAATAAGGCGCTCGGCCTCGCTAGCCTTTGGGCGAATAAAAGTATAGTAAACGTCTTCGGTAATTGAGCTCGATGCAACAAGTAGTTGTGATGATATGGTGCTCATAATTGCGGCCAATATGGCAGCAAGGAGAAAACCTGAAACTAGTGGATGAAATAGTGTATTCGCTAAGTGGATAAAAATAGTTTCAGGGTCGGCAAGGTTAATGCCTTTTGAACTCACGTACGCTGAGCCGATTAGACCGACCAATACGGCGCCCGTGATTGAGAGAATCATCCACGTCATGCCAATACGGCGCGCTGAGGTAAGGTCGCTAACACTGCGAATGGCCATGAAGCGCACAATGATGTGCGGTTGACCAAAATACCCGAGCCCCCAGCTTAGTGCTGAGATGATGGCAATGGTCGATACCGAGGTCATGCTTAGCATGTCAGCCGGCATTTTTATTAATTCAGTATTGATAGCATCAAAGCCACCAGTATTGGTAAAGGCCACATAGGGCACAAGAATGAGCGCGACCAGCATGATGCAACCTTGAATAAAGTCAGTTGTACTCACGGCCATAAAGCCACCGAATGTGCTGTAAGCAACTACCACTCCGGCTGTTAGATACAGACCAATTTCATAATCAATATTAAATACTGATTCAAACAACTTACCACCGGCAACAACACCGGATGTGGTGTAGATGGCAAAAAATAAAATGATGACAAAGGCACAAAGTATGCGCAGTAAATGAGACTTGTCGTCAAAGCGACGCTCCAGGTATTCAGGAATGGTAACCGCATCTTTAAGGTGCTCAGTATAGAGCCGCAACCGTGGTGCCAATAAGCGATAATTGAAGTAAGCGCCAATGGTCAAACCAATGGCAATCCAGCCTCCGCTGATGCCAGTAAGGAAGACCACACCGGGCAAGCCCATTAACATCCATCCACTCATGTCCGAGGCTCCGGCCGACAAAGCCGTTACCGCTGGGCTTAGCTGACGGCCGCCTAACATGAAACCAGCTACGTCTTTTTCAGTGTTTAGATAACCATATAGCCCTATTCCGAGCATTATTAAAAAATAAATGCCGATTGATATATATAAGCCTAGTTCCATAAGTGAGTTCCTATTAGTGAAAAAGAGAAGCATTGAGTTTCACACTCGTAAGCAAGCTCATCAAACCGCTTATCTACACCAATTGCAACATTAATTGCGTCAGCGGTGCGCCCTCTAATGTCGAAATCAAAGTAATCAACTAATAGGTCAGGCTCTATAAATAGAAACGGTAAAGCCAATGCTTAAACTATCGGTCTGGCCATTGTTGAAATTGCTTGATGTTCTTTGAAGGTTTTGTAGCCCGAAACTCGACGGTCTGTCGCCGAAACTGACGGCGGTGACAAATTAGTGAATAGATCAACGAATTGGCCTTTTAATCGCCAAACCCGAATAACAAGCAAAATTAAGAAAAAAAGATCTTCCCTTGTAAGCAGAATTGAAAAGAATAAAGAACTAATAATATACTTAGATGGAGTTTAAAAAACTGTAAAAGACAAAAATATAAGCCAATGGTCCGTTTCAATAGAAAAATTCTTAAAGTGCTTTCCGAGGAAGGTCGCATACCTATTACCCATCTAGCTGAACGTGTTGGGCTTTCTAAATCACCATGCCAAGCGAGAGTTAAAAAGCTAGAAGATGAAGGTTATATAGTGGGGTATAAAGCCAAACTGAACCACTCAATGATGGGTCGCGAGTTGGTGGCCTATGCGCAAGTTACTATGTCTGATACACGAGAAGCGGCGTTAAATGCATTTGATAAAGCGGTGCAAGACCTACCAGAGGTTGAGGAGTGCTACATGATTGCGGGAGCCTTCGACTACTTGCTAAAAATTAGAACCTTCGATATGCACGCCTATCGAAAAGTTTTAGGGGAATCGATTTCGAGTTTACCCCACGTCGAAAGCTCATCAACCTTTGTCTCAATGCAGGCTGTAAAAGAGCATTAGTTCAGGCCGTTAAAGAGCTTACTCTGAACGCGAACTAATATCGCCAAGCAAAATAACCCTGAGCCAAACAGAACAGCCATGAAACAATCTAAAAAAATCATATCGATATTGATACTTTGCCTTTTCTCGGCAAAGCTGGCTTTGGCTGATGCCACATACTATTTAGTACGTCATGCCGAAAAGCAAAAAGACGGCACTAAAGACCCTGCGCTTACGCAAAAGGGCCATAAGCGTGCTGAGTTTTTAGCCAAACAATTATCGCTGGCCGGTGTTAGTAAAATATATTCGACCGATTATAAGCGCACACGTACAACCGCTAAGCCATTGGCCGACATTCTCGGTTTGGAGATCACGCTGTATGATGCGCGTCAGCTAAAAGAATTTACTCAAGCACTGCGCCAAGAAGACGGAAATATATTTATAGTAGGCCATAGCAATACCACGCCTGTCTTAACAGAAATGCTCAGCGGCAAATCAGTTGATGCTATGCAAGAAACGGAATATGAAAACCTGTATCAAGTTGTCATTATTGATGGCAAAGCAAGGCTAAGCCGTTTTCGAATGTTTCCGATGAAAGACGACTCTTCGAATCACTAGTTTAGCTTTAGCGTTCAAGGCTGAGCAAAACACTCGATGAGTTCATTAATCTCTTCGGCGGTATTATAAATATGCGGCGAAAGCCGAATGCCATATTGGCGGCTATCAAAGTGAATTTTGTTGTTAAGCATGCGCTGTTCAACTGAAGCCTGTTCGGCTAGTTTCAGTACAATGGTCCCGCCTTTTTGTGTGTGGTCAAGAGGTGATGAAATGCATTCATCAGGCACCGCAGCGCGAATCAACTCGGTTAATGCGCGATTGTGTTTTTGAATATTTGAAACACCAATGGTGTTTATTTGCTCGATGCTATTGCTTGCCGCGATGTAGGCCGCGACTGAAGGAGTGCCTCCCCAAAAACGCGCGGCGCTTTGATGATATTCAAAATTATCAATCTTGAACTCAAATGGATTTTGGTGAGAGAACCAACCGACGTCACTTGGTTTGAGTTGATCGATAAGGCTTCGACGCACCCATAGGTAGCCCGCGCCTGGGCCACCACATAACCATTTAATGCACGAGCCGACCACGATGTCGGCACTAAGCTGAGCTAGATCGATTGGCACAATTCCCGCTGATTGAGCCACATCTATGATGCTGGTGATGCCACGCTGCTCACTAATTTTAGTGATCTGTTCAATCGGCGTTTTGGCATTGATGTTATACAAAACATGGGTTAGAAATACGCTGTGCACATCATTGCTTAAGGCTTGCTCCCATACCTCTAGCGATTGCAGGTCGGCCGTTTTGGGTATTAGCTTTATGGTGTATCCATAGCGCTCGGCTTGTTGTAGAACGAAACCCGCTGACGGGAAATCACTCTCGCTCGCGACAATAACGGTTCGCTCTTTACGTTTGGGTAGCGCTTGAATTACCTTCGCCAAACCGCTCGACACATTACTCTGAGGGCAAAACAAATCGGCGTCAGAATTAAACAGTGTTGCTAGAGCGTTGGTAAAACCTTGAACCGCTTCTAACCAGTTTGGCCAAGTATCTTGATCGGCCGACTTCCACGGCATTAAATATTGTTCTTCTAAACAGCGGCCAGTTGAGCGAGGCATAAGGCCAATCGAGTGCGTTAAAAAATAGGCACCATCAGGTTTATGAAACTGTGCTGAGTAATCGACGATATTGTTTTTTGGCCCTGTCATTTTGGCTCTCTAGTTTGTGGCTAAGCTGCTGCGCAGTAATTCAAGATCATGATAACGAGTCGCCAGCCCATCAACCTTGGCGGCGCTGCGTAAGTCACACAGTTTTTTTAAGCCTTTAAGCATTACCGGCAAGGGAGGACCGCTGGCGGTAAGATCAGGCTTATCTGTGAGTTCGGCTTTTTTAGCGGGCTCTTCAATAAACTTACTAATCAGCATGTGATGATGTTGAAGCGCGGTTTCGCCATGCGCGACACAAACATCAATAAACGCTGCGAGGTTCTTTTGATACCAATGCTCATTATTTTCAGCCGCCTTAAGACTGTTCAAAAAGTCATCCATCAAACTACTACGTCTCATGCAATCTCGCAAGGTGAGCTGATCTTCAGGGCGCATGAACAAAAACTTATCGACCAGTAGCTGAGAGTAATAGGCGTCGTCTGCGCGGCATAAGCCAAGCAAGAGATCAATGGCATTGATGCCTGCGAAGTCTCCTGCGTTGGCGCCGCGATATTCTTGTCGGCCTACCGAATGTGGTTTGTAGTACGGCCGAACATTGTAGAAAAAACGATCGGTATCGAGAGCGTCAAACAGTGCTTTATTGTTGCTGACCACGTCTTGTAATGCCGACTTTGCAACAGCTAAAAGATCAAAGGTAACAGGGTGCGAGATGCCCAAAGGCAAGATATGCAACAGCGCTTCTGAAGCGCGAATAAAGGCAAACACACCACGCGTGTTGTATTCCAAGAACAGTTGTTCGTCATCTAAAGTGGTGAACGATTTATGCACGCCGTTCAAGGCCATGTTGTGCGTTTCAAGATGCGCCGATGCAAAACGAGGTACCACACCCAGTGACGCACCAAGCTGAAGTGACAGCGCGGATGCATTGTGTAAGTGATCGCTAAATTGAGGTGTGCTCTCAGCGCTGATTTCATGCCGCCGACATGCGGCCATGAAAAAGCCAACATTACCTAAGAGGTCAAAGCCAGAATCAAAGCCTTCGTCGGTATTGCCTTCTTTAAGCAGCGAGGCAATCAATGCACCTCCATGAGTGACCAATTCTTGCTTTAAGCTGAATCCAACTGCCGATGCATCGTCCAGCGAACCATGCTCGGCATACTGTTGCTCAAGGGCGGTATTAATCTCTTTGAAGTCAGAGCGAATCCAGCGATCGAGTTTTCTGGAATTAGAGCTAGTGGAAATATTGCTAAGGTTTGCGACCATGACCTGGGTAGAACTCGCTGACTTTATGGTTGATTTGAATCAAAAAATCTTAACAACAAGCCATGAGGGGTATCGACTATATGAATCTAGCAATAGCAAATTAATTAGCATAAAACTCTAATATTATTCTAACTACAGACAGATTATGTCAATTAATGCGGCCATGAACTATGATTCATAACCTAAATCACATTGAGCGACGAATGCAATATGGACCAAATAGATAGAATGATTCTGCGTCACCTACAAGCCGACGCGCGAATATCAAATGCCGAGCTGGCAGAGCGCGTTAACTTATCGCCAACTCCCTGCTTAAGGCGAGTTAAGCGGCTTGAAAAATCAGGCGTGATCAAAGGCTATGCAACACAATTAGACTTGAAAAAAATTGGCCTTTCTATTTCAGCATTGGTGTTTGTTCAGCTCACCATTAACAGCACAGATAATGCCGCGAAATTTGAACAAGCGGTAAAATCGATCAGACGCGTGCAAGAATGCTCGGTGCTCACGGGCACTTACGATTACCTGCTGCAAGTTGTGGCTTTAGATTTAGCCGACTATGAAAAACTAATTAAAGGCGAACTCGCGAATATTCCTAATATCAAAAATTTAGAATCCACCATTGTGCTGAATCAATTGGATGTAAATTTTGCCCCGCCGTTTGCCGAAAACTAAAAACGTAACAAAAATTTTCTATAATTAGGGGGAGAATTCTAATAGTTCTCAATAGAATAGCGCTTCATTAAGAAACAATGTATTGAGTGTGTAGTATGAGTTCCAAAGCTGCCAAAATTTCTGAGCAAGATGCCAATCAAATTTGTCTGCGTTCGCGACCCTGTGCAGGGGTAGAAGATCAAGACATTACGTCATACTCATTTCTACAGCGCGCTTTATTGTTTGCTGAGTTGTCGATGATCGCCTACTTGCCACAGAAAGAGGCTTTGGCCGCTGCGTCGAGTATAGGTTTTAAGGACTCACACTTTTATAACAACGACGGTTCACAAGCATACTCGTTCGCAAACGAGCGTGACATTGTGATCGCCTTTCGTGGTACCGAGCCCAACGAATGGAATGACATCAAAGCCGATATGGACGCCACCAAGGCACTTGCCGAAACAGTAGGTCATGTTCATCGAGGTTTTAAGAAAGAAGTCGATGACCTTTGGCCACAATTAGAAGAAATGCTGGTGACCAACAAAACCAACCTGACCAAAAAATTATGGTTTACGGGTCACTCTTTAGGCGGTGCCATGGCATCTATTTGTGCAGGGCGTTGCTTGCTTTCGCACATCGACACTCTACCTGAACAAGTACACACTTTTGGCAGCCCAAGAGTGGGTACTAAACGTTATATCAACCATGTCAAAATCGACTACTACCGTTGGGTTAACAATAACGACATCGTTCCTAAGTCACCCCCCGCGTGGTTAGGCTACCGGCATTCTGGCGAAGAAGTATATTTAGACTCAGAAGGAAAGATTAGAAACCTGAACGCGGTAGAACGCAGAACCGACATGTGGAAAGGCCTGGTAGCGGGCTTAAAGCGCAAGCAACTGGATTACTTTAGCGATCACTCGATAGACCTCTACGTTGAGAACATTTATCGAGAAGCAGAAAAAGAAGCTACCGTACCAGACTAGTTTCATTGCGTATTTTACGGTTTGTGCTCAACGCAAAAAAGACAAAGCTCATCGATATCTCGTGCTCACGCGCGCCATTGCTAATTTGACGCGCGCGTAACTTAAGGAATTTGAATCCAAGAACTCGATTCATGCATCTAAGCTTCTAAGAAGCTGATGCATAGCTCGTTACTAATTAACTAGCGCATCGGTCAAGAAGTTCATGGCATTGCCTAAGGGCATGCTTAATCTTGGAGAATACGATGAATAATTTCGAGCTTGATCAAACTGAAAATTTGAGCCGTAACATTGGGTGGTCGCTTATTGCGTCCATCGTAATAGGAATATTGGCATCCATGACGATTTCGTCAGGAATCGATATAAACCTATCGGCTGACATTGCTAAAACGGCTGAGAATATGCTGCAAGCTGAACATCGATTGCATGCTCGAGCATACGTGACTTTGTTCTCCTTTATGCTTCAAGCCTTTATCTCTGTCGGCTTTTACTTGGTGTTGCGTACGCATGGTCAGGCTTTAGCTACTTGGGCATTGGCCGTCGGTATTTCTGCCTCGTTACTCAGCTTAACAGGAGCGATGTCAGCTATGAACGTAGCCTTATTAGCCGAGAACTCGGCTTTCGAAACACTTACCAGCGATGCTCAACGCTTAATGCTCGCGGGTATGCAAGTCACCTCTGACTACACATCGTTTCATTTATCACTGGTGTTAAGCAGCCTCGCCAATGCCGCGGTGTTCTATTTGTTTTTACAATCAAAATTGATACCTAAACTCATCTCGGGCTGGGGCGTTTTCGCATCATTGTTCGTTGCCTTTACAATCGTAGGTCGAGATTTCATACCAGCACTCGCAAGCAACACTATTACCGGCGCATTTATGCTGTCGAACCTAATCGCCTTATTAGCGCTGGGTCTGTATTTAAGCCCTAAAGGTATTCGTAAGCGCGCTTAATAAAATTGGCAAACTAAGAAGCTTGTCATCTAAGCCTATTTAG
>CAKZRZ010000047.1 GCA_937918955.1 uncultured Arenicella sp. | reverse complement strand
TAAGACTTGAAGCCGGCATGGCGCTCTATGGCAACGACTTAGACGAAGAGCACTCTCCCTACGAATCAGGCTTAAGCTGGACTGTCTGCACTAAGTCAGATCGAGACTTTATTGGGCGACAAGCCATGCTTGATAAAGAATCTAGCAAGCAGATGATAGGCTTGATTCTTGTTGATCGCGGCGTATTACGCGGACACCAAGAAATTTACAGTGACGGTGAGCATATTGGCGAAGTGAGCAGTGGCACTTTCTCGCCAAGTCTACAACAATCGATTGCGCTCGCCCGCGTGAACCGCCCACTAGAAATCGGCGATACGGTTGAGATTGCGGTGCGAAATAAGCGACTAAAAGCGCGTGTTGCAAAGTACCCGTTCATTAAAAACGGCCAAGCGACGAACACTGATATTGATCTCTAACCCAGACGCTTAGACTCAATCATTGACGCTATCGAACGCACTCTTTCAATTTCATAATTTAAATTTCAGCTAAGACTAATAACTTCAGCCTCGACTATGACTCATACACCTTTTGTACAACGACACATCGGCCTCAGCGATAGCGATATCGCCAACATGTTAGAGCAACTCGGCTATGACTCGCTCGACCAACTGACCCAAGCTGTGGTGCCCGAAAGCATCGCCGACAATCTACCGCTGAACTTAAAAGAAGCATTGAGTGAAGAACAGGCTTTGGCCGAACTGAAGGCGATCGCCGAAAAGAACGTCTTGCGGAAGTCTTGCCTTGGTCAGGGCTATTACAACACCTTAACGCCTAAAGTAATCCAGCGTAATGTGCTTGAAAACCCGGCTTGGTACACCGCCTACACACCGTATCAACCTGAGATATCTCAAGGTCGACTCGAAGTACTGTTTTACTTTCAAACCATGGTCACGGAACTCACAGGTTTGGATATTGCCAACGCATCATTACTAGATGAAGCGACTGCCGCTGGCGAAGCACTTACGCTGGCTCATCGCGCCCTTAAAGCTAAACGAAATCGTTGTATGGTGTCAAAGCATTGTCACCCTCAAACAATCGATCTTTTGTATACGCGCGCTACACCTCTAGGCATTGAAATCGAATTGTTCGACGAGTCTAATGAAGCGAATATTGATGACGATGTATTCGCAGTTATTATTCAATACCCAGACACCCGCGGTACGGTGCGCGACTTAAGTGATTTATGCGAGCGCGTTCATAGCGCTGGCGCATTGGTGATTATGGCCAGCGATCTATTAGCACTTACGATGCTCAAATCACCAGCAGAGCTTGGCGCTGATATCGTAGTTGGTAACTCACAGCGATTCGGAGTGCCCTTGGGTTTTGGTGGCCCTCACGCAGGATTCTTCGCCGTAAAAGACAAGTACAAACGCTCTATGCCAGGTCGCTTAGTTGGCCAGTCAATCGACGTTCACGGCAAACCGGCTTATCGCCTAGCCTTGCAAACTCGTGAGCAACATATCCGCCGAGAGAAAGCCACGTCTAATATTTGTACGGCGCAAGCATTGCTAGCGATTATGGCGACGCTCTACGCCTGCTATCACGGCCCTCAACAATTAAGAGCAAAGGCCGAACACGCGAACCGCTTGGCCAATACGCTCGCGGCTGGTTGTAAGAAACTTGGCATTGAAACCAATTCTATCGTTTTTGATACGGTCACGCTAAGCCAGATCGAAGCCGATGCGATCGTGCAGTCGACTTTAGCTGCAGGCTACAACGTCAACAAACGAGATGAGTCTACAGTAAGCATTTCCTTAGATGAAACCTTCGAACTAGAGGACGTGCAACAGCTACTAAATTGCATAGATACAAATAGTAAAGGCGGTGCGGATACAAGCATTGAATTAGCCGATACCCTTTCGTCAGCCTACTTGCGTAGCGATGCTTACATGCGCCAGGCTGTATTTCACGACTACCATAGTGAAACCGAAATGATGCGTTATTTACGCAAGCTGGCTGACAAGGATATTGCCTTGGATCGCTCAATGATCGCTCTCGGCTCATGCACTATGAAGCTCAACGCTGCGAGTGAGATGACGCCCGTAACTTGGCCTGAGTTCTCGAATATCCACCCGTTTGCACCTCAAGACCAAACCCTTGGCTATCAAGAGATGATTCGACAACTCGAAGAAATGTTATGCGCCTGCACGGGCTATGATGCGATGTCACTGCAACCCAACGCTGGCTCACAAGGTGAATACGCTGGCTTGTTAGCCATTAAGGCGTATCACGAATCTCGTGGTGATACCCAACGTGACATCTGCCTAATACCAAGCTCAGCCCACGGCACCAACCCTGCTAGTGCGCAAATGGCCAACATGAAAGTGGTGGTGGTCAAGTGTGATGACATGGGCAACGTTGACTTAGTCGATCTGCAAGAAAAAATCGCTGAACACCAAAACGCGATTTCCGCGATTATGATTACCTACCCTTCGACTCACGGTGTGTTCGAAGAAGAAGTGACTCAAGTTTGTCAGCTTGTACACGATGCCGGCGGCCAAGTGTATATCGATGGCGCTAACTTAAACGCCTTAGTAGGCGTTGCTCAACCAGGTAAATTTGGTGGCGACGTTTCGCACTTAAATCTGCATAAAACGTTCTGCATTCCTCATGGCGGTGGCGGCCCTGGCGTTGGTCCAATCGGAGTTGGGAAACACCTCGCACCGTTCATGCCTAAAGACGGATATAACCAAGAACGCATTGGCGCAACCATTAGCGCAGCTCCTTTTGGTAGTGCCAGCATTCTACCGATTTCATGGATGTACATTCGCATGATGGGAGCAGCCGGTTTACGTAAAGCAACTCAGTGCGCGATTTTGAGTGCGAACTATGTTGCCAAAGAATTGAAAGAAAATTACCCCATTCTATTCACCGGTAATAACGACCTTGTCGCGCACGAGTGCATTGTCGACACACGACCAATGAAGGAGCATGGAGTGTCGGTAGACGACATAGCCAAGCGCTTGATCGACTACGGCTTTCACGCGCCTACTATGAGTTTTCCGGTTGCTGGAACCTTGATGATAGAGCCAACTGAGAGCGAGTCTTTAGCGGAGCTCGACCGATTTTGTCGCGCCATGCAGGGTATATTTAACGAATACCAACAGGTTAAAAATGGCGATATGCCAATCGACAATTCAATGCTCAGCAATGCTCCGCATACCATGTCATTTGTATTGGATGATGATTTGTCGATTCCGTATAGCCGCCGTGTTGCGTATCAGCCTGACCCGCAAGCCGACGAGAACTCAAAATACTGGCCACCTGTTGGCCGTATTGACAATGTTTTTGGCGATAAAAATCTTATTTGTAGCTGCCCATCTATGAGCGAATACGAAGAAGGCTAAAAATCCTTGATGGCCGCTGACTAAACCTCAGTCAGTGGCCTAAAACCAGGATCGCTTTGCACTATCAAGCTCAGCTTTGCATTGATTAAGTTGAGCCGAGTAGCTCTTGGATCGCGCTTCAACTCGCTTAGCGACGTTGATCAACCACTGTTTCGACTTATAACTGCCGCGAGAATAGCCGCCCTGCCCTTCGTGATAATTAAGGTATTGCGCATAAGCATCCCACTTAGACACTTGATTGCGCTGTTGGGTCACACTCATGTACCACAGTACGAAATCGAAGGCATCAGAGAAATCATCTCGGTCGGCTGAACGTCGACCGCTTGCCGTTCTGTATTCTCCCCATGTGCTCTTCAATGCCTGTGCATAGCCATAGGCATCGCTCGCGCGCTTTCCCGGAATAAAACCCAGTAAGTATTGTCTAGGGGGTCGAGCTTTGCGCTTAAAAGATGATTCTTGATAAATAATCGCCATCGGCACATGAATATTACCGCCCCAACGATCTACGCTCTTCTTAGCACTTCGATACCAGTTAGGTTTATCACGAAAGATCTCACATAAGTCTTGTTTGGCAGTTGCGGCTACCGGCTTAGTTGCGCAAGCCGACAAGGTCAAACAGCCTAAAACTAAGAGAAAGACCATCCATAGTTTTGTAGACGATAGGTTTATTGAAAACACTTTTTTACCTCTGCATAATGCCGCCGACTAACAGCGATGCACTCTCCACTATCTATTAACTGGATATAAGCTTGCCCTGACTCGTTTCGAAAAATCTTTTCTATATGCTGCTTATTGACCAAACTATTTCGGTGACATCGGATAAAGCCAATTGGGTATTCGCACTCCAGTTGCTTAAGAGATTTATCTACAAAAACTGGAGCCTGCCCACGAATATTTGCGAACACGTATTTATCCTCTGAATAAAAGTGACTGATATCGCTAAGACCAACGAGCTGTGCGCCATTACCTACTTTGAGACTTATTTTTGCATAGGGTTCCTTCGTTGCTGTAATACTATCTAGTTGAGTTCGACTAACTCTGCTCGCTTTTTCAAGAGCATCAACTAGGTCATCACTACTAAAAGGTTTAAGGAGATAGGCTACCGCATTTGTCTTAAACGCCTGAATAGCGAATTGATCATAGGCTGTACAGAACACTATCGCAGGCGGCGTGACTATAAGTTCTTCAATCTCAGCGGCTGCTTGTAAGCCGTTTTTGATTGGCATGCTAATATCCAAAAAAATAAGATCGACTAGTTCATCAGATGCGATTTGTACAGCATCCTTTCCGGTTTCCCCTTCAGCGATAACATCAACTCCTTGAGCGGTAAGCATACGCCGAAGACGTGATCGCGCTAAAGGCTCATCGTCAACGATTGCTACATTCATACTTGAGACTCATGAATAATCTTGGTTTTGTCGCCGCTTTGGAAATCGCATAATCACCGAGTATATTCCATTATTGTTTTTTATACGAAAAGTATGCATGTCATCATATAACACCAATAAACGCTCGCGAATATTGTTTAACGCGATACCGTTGCTTGACCCTGACTTTGAACCGATAACATTATCGATCATCAGTGAGAGGTCAGTATTTGTCTCTCTTATATCAATTGAGATCGTAACGCTTCCGTCAATTTGAACTCCATGTACTATCGCATTCTCGATAAGCGGCTGAAGAATAAGCTTTGGCACCTGCCAAATAGATGGCTCTTCTATCGCAATATTCCACTCAATCGATAACTTCGACTGAAATCTCCATTTCTCGAGGCTCACATATTCACGACAAAGCCGCAATTCATTTTCTAAAGAATGTTGTTTTCGCTGGTTCTCTAAACTTGCCCGAAAAAGCATCGATAAAGACTCAATGGCCTTCTCAGCATCTTGAGGAGAAGCGACAGTCAGCTCAGCAATACTGTTTAAGCTATTAAACAGAAAATGCGGCTGAATCCGAGCTTGGAGTGCAAGAACACGAGATTCAGCCTCCGCTTGATTTCGTACATTCAGAACATTTAATAGGGTGAAAAAACGTATCAGTAGCACCGAAACTAACAAACCAGCAACACTAACGCTCAAGAGCCTCTGGTAATCAAAACTTAAAAGATGTGAATTATTCAGAAAAACTTGAGCGCAAAGTTCTACAAGAAAAAACGGCACCACTATGCACAATGCAAACAGTAAACTACCAATAACGTAAGGCGTATTTTTTATGCTCCTAGCAAAAAAAATCAACAACAACAGAGCCACTATCTCTACTGACATCACATAAGAGCTAATCAGTGCAAAGCTAGTTAAACCTCCTTTACTAGCTCCTGTGAACAACCAAAATAAGATGGCAAACACTTGGCCCACCAACAATAGTAACAACAAGTTACTATTGCGTTTTACATCAGGCAGATAATGGCGCTTCAAAGCGAAACTGTATCCGATATTAGGTCAATCTTGCCATGGGCCTGTTTTCGCCCCTCTAGAGTCTAATGTTAATGCGACTTCGTTTGCGGCGGCTTGTCGTCCTATAGGTGTTGCCCTTAGCAAAACACAGTTCCTAATATTACCGTCACACTCTTCCGCAGAAATTGCATAATAAGCATTCTTCGAATTTATCGTATCTGAGTCAGCATAGCCAAGTAAAGTCAGGTCGGTGGCGTATGTGCGCCTACGTATTTGGTACCGCTCTTGTTCAAACATCACCTCTGTTAACCTATCTTGTCCATCAGCACGGTTAGCCCTTGTTACGTATTGAGCATAATTAGGGTAAGCGATCGCCGCTAGTAAGCCAATAATAAGTACAACGATCATCACCTCGATCAGTGTGAAACCTCGATTCATTCGCGACATTCGGGCACATTTTTTAATCTCATTCATCATATATTTCTCTGCTACAGCACGAGTTCAATTAACGAATTCGCCCAGATTCCCACCAACCTGCTTTGTTAGCCTTACCGAGGTCTAAAGAGTTAAGGTTAAGACCATCATTGTTGTTATCCCCTGGCAAATTTATCTTGACGGGCTCAGTACCTACAATTACTACTGGCTCTACTGCAGTTCCAGGATCATTAATCAAATAGACAATAACAGGGGCCGGAGATATTCCAGGGCTTCTCAAACCAATGAGCCGTGTCTCGCCATTAATCAAGTTAAAGCTATACAACCTGGAATTACCCAGTCCAGCCTCACAGGTTGCACTTAAATTGGAGGCATTATTCTCTGATGGGACATAAGTAACCGTTAAAAGTTGAAAATCAGCAATTACAATAGGGTTCAATGACTTTTCAGAGCCCTCAGGCAGATTAATAAAGTAACCCTGATACTCAGGCGGCGAAGTTGACAGAGAAACATCTGTAATATCAGACGCTGCTCCTAACACGTCAATGCCAAGCAAATCACTTGACCCAATTAGGCGGGGGCTAGCAGAAGGAGCTGGAGCTGGAAGTGGTAGTAAATTACCAACATCACCTTGATAGAAGTAATCAGGGTTAGCGATATCATTTGCATCCTCGTCAGGGCGAAACTCCTCATCAGATTGGGGAGTATTTATGTTTTTATCATAGGCAACGTAAACACGGTTTTCAAAAGGCTCTTGTAATAAAGGGTGCGCGCGATACCCTGAACTAGTAGCAATAGCATAACGAACAGGCGCTATCAGTGCACCTGTGTCATCAAACACACCTTGAAGAACAGTAACACTCAGTGGGTTATAAAAGCGTCTATTAACATCCGTCTCTTGCAAGTTGGCGATACGCCCTCCAGATACATCATCATAACTTTCATCACCCACACCATCACCATCCACATCCACATCATCATTGAGACTATTGTCATCAAACATTATATCGTCAGTGTCAAATTCTGCCGTTCGGAAATCAACCCTAAAAATCTGACCAGATATATCTGTGAAGAAGAGTGTGTCTATAAAACCATTACCATCAGAGTCAATGGCGGTCGGAGGTGAGACTACACTATGAACCATCTCAGGAATCACTAAGTCTCTTTGTGCATTTGCTACTGCACCTCCGACCATCCAAAGAAGTTCTCCGGTATTGGCATCCGCCATATACACTGCGTTACCAAGTACATTGTTAGATGGGGCGTCATCAATATCGACATTGACATCGTCATAAAAATCGTCATAGCCGCCAGAAACAAATACGACTGAACGCGTATTCACCTGCTCACAATCGTCTGAAAAATCACAATAATTAACATCCGCAACAACGGGTTCAGCCCATGTCTGACCTAAGCGTTCATAGCCCGGTGTTGGATTACCTTCCGACGGTCCCTCAATAACCCATCGATGCTCCACCGGCGACTGGATACCCGTCACTCGAGCGTTGGTAACATCTACTGATATAACTTTGTCGCCACCTCGTCGTTGCCCGAAGAATAAAGAAGCGCTATCAATTTCGATATTCGGGGTATCAGGGTCACGCACCAATTTAAACGCAATTTCCCCGTCAAGACCATATAACTTATCAACTCCTTGGTTATTATAAAACAGTCCTAAATTTTGATACAGGCTAATGTCAGGGATGTAAGACCAAAGTTCCTGACCTGTGTCACCATCAATCGCATGTAAAATACCTTGATTAGATGTGTAAAAGACAACATCAAGTGGATCATTTTCATCGGCACCGAAACTAATTACATAAGGTGTACCATGTAGGTTATCGCCCACATATTGGTTCGAAGTATTGGGT
>CAKZRZ010000046.1 GCA_937918955.1 uncultured Arenicella sp. | reverse complement strand
CCAGGTAGCGAATCGCAATAAGGCCCGGTCAGCGATGATTCAATGACCATCTATGGCCGGATATATGTCCGCAATTGCTCATCTCAGACTATCGTCATCACTTGACCGCAAGGGAGGTATTCATATATGACACTATTGATTTTGTTGAGCGATTTAATTTACCACCACCTGAAATCATGTTTCAAATGGTGGTGAATTTTAGGCCTAGTAGAGTGTTTATCTAAGCTACGAGTACTTTAATGTGTATCCGACCCCAATTGATTTCGATGAAGATCAACAAGCCTTAATCGTTATGATGGACAGTTTAGTGAAGAAAGCCAATCTGACTAAAGTCATGGGAAAGGCCGTAAATTGACCTAAGAAAAAATTAAATAAGCGCTAGACCAATGGGCGGCAATCCAATGGCCTAGCTAATCACAACAACCTACTACAGAGGTTACTATGACTATTCACAAGTGTACGCGACAGTGTGGCAATTCAACAACTCGGCGGCTAAAGGTTAAACGCGGTTGGTATGACTACCAAGGCCGTCAACCGCTCAAGCAACAATCCACCATCGCCGAGATTCTGCTTAAAGGTAAATGGCTCGCCGAGGCTGGGTTTGAGATCAACTCTAATGTTGAGATTCAGGTGCAGCAGCGGCGGATTGTGATTACTTCCATTTAGCAATCAACGGGGCGCAAGAAGCAAGACGCGTCCCACTATTTCAATTCAATAACTCTGGGTTTACCAAATACTCTACTAACTTAGTGTTTAGCTTTTCATCCTTTGAATGGTCAACAATATATTTAATACACTGTGGAATCCAATATCCTGAATCAAAGTCAAATTGTGCTGAACCTACACCAGAACAATTAAAAGTTACTTTAGCAATATTCTCAGCTAAATGAAGTATCCCTATTTTCCTAAAATTATCAGATTCAAGCCTTTCACAGTGCAAATTTTGTTCTCGTAGAGAATCAAAAATTTCACGACTTTCTGACCACATTCTTTCATCTTGCGTGATTTCTAGTAGAGAGCTAATTGCTCCTATTTTTTCGTCATTAACTAAAACCATCTCCAATAAGGCTGAGAACCAATGAGGTTGTTCAGAGGTCGGTATAGACTTACAAAGCATTTCACCTAACTGCAAATACTCAGCGTCTTCCCACAGGCTTAGCAATACTGTTTTATTCTTCAATTTACCTGCACCTACTCTGGTTCAAACCTTATCACTGGCCCCTGATTAGTATCACCAGCACCTCTTAGAATAGGTGTTTTAGGGTCTGCATTTGGAAGCTTTGATTCCAATCCTTTGAAGTTATCAATATTTGCTCCTGCAGTTGTAAAATCTGTATCGCTTCTGGTGCCAGGTCCTTTACCAATTGGCAAATTACTGCCTACTCCACGGCGAGTGCCTTTTGCAGCAGACCCTACTACTTCAAGAGGTCTACCCGCCTCATTAACTACACCCTGAATTTGCTTAATTTCAGCCTTTGTCAGATCGCCTGTATTCTTTGTGGCAAGGGGGGAACCCGACACGTCCGTCGTACTAACTTCCTCTAACCCCTGATGCAGCAACGCTTTTAGATCCGTTTGGCTCTGGTGCGCTCCACCGCTTAAGTTTTGAGGCCCAGACGCGACTTTCGCACTAACAGCACCGTTGGCCGATAGCGCCAACAGCGTTATCAGTAGCCACGTCTGGATGTGCTTCATCATGTTCATTCTTTGATAGGAGTCGCTTTAACCGCTTTAACTTCACTGCCAGATAAAGGTATGTATGAGTCTTTGTTATTTTCATTCCACCAATCGGAGTTTGATAGCGCGTTATTTGATAAGACTTCATCGGGAATGAAGTCTTTTGTGTTCTTGCCGTCATCGAACTCGATTAAGCAAAGAGTTTGACCAGGGAACACGTATGCCCTTAGCTTCTCAATAAACTCTTTATTGTTGTCGTCTGCTTTTTTCATACGCTCATTATCTATATTTCATCACGTTCTGTCACTCAGCATGGAGTGACGGGGCTAGAGAAGCCAGTAAACGCAATGATTTCGGAGAGTTTTGCCGCATGACGGCGGAATGACGAGCGCTTTTCCTTTAGCGACTCGCCTTTTTCTAAGAGGATTTAATGCTGCTACTTCGGCGGCATTTTCAGTTCGGCATTATCGAAGAACGTATCGTCAAGCTCAGCAACATCATCCATATTGATTTGCTTATCAGTCATTTCAGATAAACGCTTCCAATCCGTTTTTGATTCTTCCAGCAAGCCAGCGTCATGCAAGTCTTTAAACGACTCATACACTACTTCTAAGATTGATTTGTCCATAACTACAGGCCTAGTCACGCTAGGCGTGTAAGGTTTCTATGGCTCGCTCAGTATCCGCGTCCAGTATCCGCAAGAGCGCTTTAGCTGGCCCTGTCGGGTGTCGTCGGCCTTGTTCCCAGTTTTCAAGAGTGCGTTTGCTCACGCCGATCAACATCGCGAAGCGAGCTTGCGACAGCCCCGTTTTTTCACGGATGTCTTTCACTTCTGGCTCTGGGAACTCAAAGACCCTCGACGCTTCTTTTTTACCAGCAACGATCTCGTCCATTTCTTTGACGCTTGCGAGTAATTCATCGAACTGTGTTTTGTTCATATCACCACCTTTCTACGATTTCTTTCAATGCCGCAATCTGATCAGGCGTTAGGTCTGACTGATTCGACTTCTTGTAGGCATACAGCATACGGATTTGATCGTCTGCGGTTACCCAGTAATAGATCACCCGAACACCGCCACTCTTACCTTTACCCTCTAACTTCCAGCGTACTTTACGCAAGCCACCGCTGCCTTTAATAATCGCGCCCGATTCAGGACGAGTAATCAACGCTTCTTGCAACAAGCGGTAATCGTCATCGCTCATCATGTCTTGGATTAAGCGGGTAAAGATGGGCGTTTCGATAATAATCATATTTTTTTATTGTACGCCATTGGCGTATATTTTTAAATGGCTATTTTCTTTAGCTGCCTAGCCGCGCAAGCGGCTAATGCGCCTCAAGTAGGTGGATGTAATTCTGTTTGATGTTGGTAACGTGGTCTTGCCAATCATCCAGCCGTTGCCATGCTTCGCTTACGTCTGAGTACAGTTCTGGCAACAGGCTCATATCGTTCAGGACGAACGCCGCTGCGATTCTTTCTGATGTGCTGCCGCTGGTTTGCCCAGTTCGGTTTAACTGATTCGCTACTTTAATGATCTTGGTGATTTCCCAGCTTACGATTTTCATGCCTTGCTCCTTGAGTGACGGTTGTTAGTGATTAACCACCGCCAACGCGCGCAGGCGTGTCAAGGTCGCGTCAGCGTCACACTCGTGTGATTTAACCTTTACTCGTTGAGCACGTTGGCATACTCGGTCACTAACAGACTTCACTCTCTCTGCGCTCCCGATACTCTTTTTCTCAGGGCAGCCGCCGACCAGCCCGAACAGCCCGCGGCTTTGCTGAGCTAACTGAACGGCACAACACTTGATTTGACCGCGGACACGAACAAGGCCACGGAACACCAGCGCGGGTTGTTGGGCGGGGAACGCCGCACACGAAGTGGGCAAGCTGGGGGACGGCGGCTGCCATAAAGAGTTTGTGCGCTTGCGCACGCCTATAAGCCCCCTTGGGGGTTTGGGGGGAACATAAAGAGTCACTTGGCTTGGCCAAGGCAACTGAGCCGCGCAGTGGCGGTTGAGGCCATTTAATATAATGTAAATTATGCGAAGACGGCAGCGTGTGCGAGGCACAGCGTTGCTGTTTACGCCGTGCCGAAGTGACACTCTGACGACTGCGCATAATTCCCAACATTATGTTACTTGGCCGCACCAGCCCCCTTGAGGGGGCGTTAGGGGTGAAGGTAAACAAGTCTGCTCGGCTTTGCCGAGGCATTATTGAGAACGGAAGCACTGACCTGTCCAGCTTGTTCGATAGAGCGTGGCGCGATGCTTGCGGCTGCGGGATTCTGTGACTACCCGCAGACACAGCAAGCAGCGTGACACGCGGGTCGAGTGGCACGTCCTCATCAGCGATGTACACGTAAACACTATCTTGCGACCGTCGATCACTGTTCCTTCCTCGTCATCCTCGCGGGATGCGTGACCGTGTGGATCTCCTTCAACTGCCTAATGCTCACCTGCGTATAGATCTGTGTCGTGCTGATGTCGGCGTGTCCGAGCATCGCTTGGATGAATCGTATGTCCGCGCCGTTCTCCAGCATCAAGGTCGCCATCGTGTGTCGGAACAAGTGACAGCTTCCCGTTTTCCCGATGTCCGCAGAGTTCACGTAATCACGCACTAACTGGCTCATTCGATTACGTGTAAACGGTAAGCCGTAGTTGGTCAGGAACAAGGTCGTGTCGTCTTCGGGCATGGCAAGCTCTGCTCGCACTTCATCGCGGTACTTGAGTACCCAGCGCAAGGCGCGATCTCCTATCGGTATCATTCGATCTTTCTTGCCTTTGCCCTGCCGTACCATCAACGTGCCTCGGTCACCGTCCACGTCATGCAGCTTGAGGTGGATGAGTTCCATCCTCCTAATGCCCGTACTGTAAAAGGTTTCTAAGATGGCTCGATCTCGCACGCCGAACACGGTGTTGATGTCGGGCTGGTTTATCACTAGCTCGACTTCGGCTTGCGTCAATACATGCTTCGGTAATCGCTTCTCCAAGCGTGGCAAGTCGATCTCACTGGCTGGGTTATAGAGTATATAGTTTTGCCGAGTTAGCCATTTAAAGTACGCCCTGACTGGCACCGTGTGCGTGTGTTGACTGCGTATGCTCAACGGCTCGCCGTTGGCTTTACGGTAGTGGAACAAGTAACGTTGATAACGCTCTAAGATGGGCTTGGTGATCTCTTGCGGCTTGCTCAGCCCTCGATCTTCACACCACTCGATAAAGTGTCTCAGATAGTTCTCTCGATTCTCTACGGTACGCTCGGCGTAGTTCTGGAATCTGAGCCATTCCATAAACCGCAGCATGTAGGCGTACAGGCTATCAGGGTCGCTCGCGTCACCGATGGGCGGTAACGGCGTGTGTTCTCCTTTTCGTGGCATAGCTTAGGCGACTAAGTGAGGGTTATCGCTACGGTGTGACGCACTTGCATTTAACACAGGAGTATTCTTTTTAGCTGCTTTTTCAGCTTCATTCGCTGCATCGCTTGCCACGTCTAGCTTTACCGCTTTTTTGTTGCCCTTACTTGAGTCTGACTTAGCACTAACTTGACCCTGACTTGGGGCTAACTTTTTATTACCAACCTCCAACTTTTCATCATCGTACAGGTCACCAGTGCGTATCAGCCCCATCAAGTGCCGCGTGTTTTCCACTAAATCGCCATCGTAAAGTAACTCGTAAACGATGCTCTGACCACGGCCACCTCGATGCACCAGCAAGTATTCAAGCTCAGTTAATCGTGCGCAATGGATTTTGAGTTGGCCATCGCTCCAGCCTGTAAAGCCGCGTATGTCTCGGCGGCTAAAGCGGTGTTGGTTTTGCTCGATGCTTTGTGCCTTACACGCATCGCTCACCATGCGATGTATGTGCTTTAACAGTGTTCTGGTTTGCGGTGGTAACTCGTCCAGCGTTCGACCCAGTACATCGTGCGCCAGTTTATTAGCCACCTCGATGTCGCTTTTCACGACCTCGATATAACTCAACACTTCGCCATTGTGATTGACGGTTTTGATCTCTCGTTGATACTGATGCAACAACGCTATCGCGCGTATCAGCGTCAGATACTTCATGTGATCGCGCCGTGTGCGAGTCTTGTCATCAATGAAGGTCAGTTGCTCGGCAAACGGATTAGCAACTAAAAGTGGTTTAAGCAATCGTTGGGCGTTGCGGTGTAACTCAATGATGTGCTTTTTGTCTTCATTTCTAAGCAACCCTTCCAGCGTTTGTTGCTGGCGCTGCATCGCGTGTATCGCTTGTGTCTGCTCTCTCGATTCGTTGACCGTTAGCACCATGCAGCGGTTCATCAGTTCTTCGTCGATGTCGATGGCCGTGGTGGTTAGGAACAGCATGACGGGGCCTTGTACGTGGTATTCCTTGGTCACTAAGTTACCACTCGATTCATCCTTACCCGTGCTGGCGATGGTGAGTTCACCTTCACTCTGCAACAGCTTCAACGCGTAGCTGGCTGTGTCCGCGCCTTCTTCCTCCGCTATCGCCAGTATCTTATTTTTAAGGTTAGTCTCGCCCATATAAAACAGGCTTTGGCCTGTCATCGCTGAGTATTGCACTCGTTCTTCATCAGGCATTAGATTCAAGATCGCGTCCATCAACGACGACTTACCCGCCGCACTTGATGATTGGATTATTACGGCCAACGGCTTATCCAGTTTGCGACTCACGCAAGCGAGATACCCCATTAATTTATTGGTTTCTTCACCGACCACACCAGCGGTCATAAAATCGTCTAAGATACGGCTAAGCAAGGATTCATCTTGTAACAGTTCGAGCGCTTTTTGCTGCTCTGTATCACTTAGTGCTACCGTTTCTTTTTCAGGTTCGAGCGTTTGTTTGATCTGCTTATCTTGCAGTTCTTCGAGTTTCAACAACACCTTGCCTAAGTCTTTTTTGATCACATCATCTTGCACGCCAAGCTCGCCAGAGGCTTGATTGATAAACGCTTGGCGTGGGCGCGAAGCGTACAAGTCAAACGTGTCGATGTGTACATGGTCACCTTTGGTGACCAACAGATTCACTTTGAGTTGGTCGTAACTCATGTTCTTGTGTAGACCACGGATTCGGTAATGCCGTTCACCGAGCGTTATGTTTACTTCGCGTTCGTCAACGCTGGCTTCAACCGTTTTAAGGGCATTAGGTAATGGGCTGGCCGTTGCTGGTTCTGGTAATTCAGTAGCAGCTAAAGAGATAACTTGTTCTGGCGATTCAGACTCAACAATCAGTTCATCGTTCATGCCCGTTGTTGTGATCGCTGGCGGCTTGCCGCTACCCATCCATTCAGCCTTACGGATAGCGATGCCAAGGCTTTTCGCCGCCGGCTCTACCTGTAACGCATAGTCATTGACGTCCATTTTTTTCGGGAACAAGATTCTAAATGCATCCATGCCGTTCTCATTGAGAATGGTCGCCAGTTTTTCGGCCGCTTTGTTGCCTACCTCATCTCGATCATAGGCAATCAACACACGTTTAATGCCGTGTTCTTTGAACATGCTCAAGTGATCATCGGTAAAGCCACTCGTGCCGTAACTCGCGGTCACATTTCTAAAGCCGTTGCACCAGAACGTCATCGCGTCGATGAGTGCCTCG
Source organism: uncultured Arenicella sp. (assembly GCA_937918955.1). Lineage (GTDB taxonomy): Bacteria > Pseudomonadota > Gammaproteobacteria > Arenicellales > Arenicellaceae > Arenicella. The sequence goes on along the minus strand of CAKZRZ010000046.1, from coordinate 8,424 downwards.
CATAAGATCATCTCATCGGTGGCCGTTAATGCCTGGCAATTCCACACGCCGTGATGTTGTCCTGGTAAGTACAGATGTTGTGGTGTGCCTTTTCGGAGTTTTTTACCCAGTATCTTACGGCCATAGATTTCATTGATCTGGCCGTTGGCCTCCATGATCGGCACAACGATGGAGCCGTTAAAGTGTTCATGCCCTGATGATCTTAGTAAGCCAATCTCTTGTAGTTGGCCGCGTAACTCTTTACCCGCTTTGCGGTTTTTTTCAGGTAAGCGATAACCTAATGTTCGATTGGCGTAACCGAGCTTAAACGTGTCGATCAGTTCAGGGTTATTCAGGCCACGCTTGGCGAGATACTCTAAGGCTTCGGGCGATTGCTTTAAGGTTTGATGGTAGTAATCCATCACGCCTTTTATGGCTTGTTGCTTACTCGCATTGGCGGCTAAAGGAGCGGCTAGTTTGGTGATGGTATTTTGAGCAACCGTTTGTGTGCCGCTTTCAGCGACTAGCCCCGCATCTTCTTGTAAGATTTCACAGGCGAATCGGAACGACACGCCACGGGTTTTCATAACCCAGTCGATCACCGAGCCTGCCGCATCGCAGCCGAAGCAGTGGAACAGATTGTTTTTCGGGCTAATCACCATACTCGGCGTGTCTTCCTCATGGAACGGGCAGCTAATGACGTAATCCTTGCCCTGCTTTTTGGGTTGATAGCCTTGAGCCTCAACTAAGCGCAGTAAGGATATTTGCGTTTTTAGTTTGCTTACTTCTACCTCTGATAGTCTCGCCATGTTTTGCTCCGAACCAGTAATTTAGTAAAAACCTGTCAACCCCTTTTCAGAATAAATAACTGAGTTGATAAATACTTCGTTTCGGAGTATGTTTAACTTCGTTACGTAAATCAAGTGGTACGCTATGAAACAGACAAACTATTTCGAGAACACCACATTGGCGATTTCACCTGATGAACGTGCGTTTTTTGTGCAGCTAGGATTGCGCATTGCCGACTTGCGTAAGCAACATGGTATTACTCAGATTCAACTGGCCGAGACACTGGACGTGTCTCAGCAAACGATTAATTCTTATGAAGTGGCAAGACGGCGTGTGCCTGTCTCAGCGTTGCCTACCTTGGCAACATTATTTGAGGTATCAGTAGATGAGCTACTCGGGAAAGAAGATAAACAAACCAGTAATAAACGCGGCCCTGCGTCTAAGCTACAAAAACAATTAGAGCGGGTCAGTTCACTGCCCCGCTCTAAACAGAAGTTTGTTATTGAGATGATTGATACTGTTATTCAACAGGCTTCATAATTATGATTGTTCATAAGAAGACATTTATATCCTCTATCGCATCTTCTACCAAACCTGCAATATCTTTGTCATATTCCAATGGCATCAAAATTTTCAACAGCTGATTTTTATCAGCCGTTTCATTTAACCTAGCAATGTGTCCGATACATGTTGCTGTCACACCTCTTACCTGAATATCTGAACCATTAAGTAATTCAGTATACTTAGCAAGCAACCAATCATAATCAGAGATAAAGTACACTGCTCTTACGATTGCATCGCACCTAGATTCAACACTTCCAAACTCTAATACCTTTTCGAATTCACTTTTATCTATGAATGTTGGCTCAACATATTTGTTCATCAATTGATATTCCCTTTCTTATCAACTAGGCCAGACTTTCTAAGGGCATTCTGCTGTTGTGTAGTAAGACTTTTAAATGGTGTAACGAAACCATGAAAAACTCCGGGTGTAGTTTGCGGAAACACCACAATCTCACCATTAGCTTTATCCACTCCTATCCGTCTCGGCGAAGTGTTCTTTATTTGAATCGAAGTATCTAAAGCATGCTGTCCATCAGTTGGCCCTCTACTAGCCACCCCCTTAGAAGTATTTCTTGAAAATAGGCCATGCTTTGGTGACGCCTCAAACTGCAATCTCCTAGCAGCACCAACACTTCCACCCTTTGTGGCTGATAGGAATTTTCGCGCCCTACCAAACAGCCCTATTGCACCTTTCACTGCCAAGCTAGCAACCTTTCCAGCAGGTATAAGCGAAGCAGCACCGGAAAGAACATCCGTCCTAGTGGCATTTGGGTTTAAAAGAGCCCTAGTGAACTCAACACCAGGAAACAAATTAACCGCTTCACTCAGCACTTGCCTCGCAATGCTGCCTGCTGTGGTTGAGGGCGATGTATTAGACTCACCACCAATTGGTGTAGGCTCAGGCGGCGGCGGCATATTATGAGAGTTAATCGCATTCGCGATTTGCTCATAAGTTAGCCCTTGTGTGTCTATACCTAAATCCTGAGCATATCGTCGAATATGCTCTAATGGGGCTTGAGCCGCGACGTCTCTACCAACCTGGTAATCAGTTGGGCTTTGGCCGCCAAATGGGCCACTCCAAGGAAACCCTCCGCCAAAGTCATAATCTAGCCCGAATGGCAATCCAGTTCTACAGGATGGCTCGCCTTGCAAACCACAAAATGGACTGTTTACACCTCCAGCACCGCCACCTCCAGCACCTCCAGCACCTCCAGCACCGCCACCTCCAGCACCGCCACCGCCAACACCGCCACCTCCAGTATTTGGGTTTCCATCTGGACCGCACAATTCCCCTAAGAATCCACAGGGGTGGTCAACATAATCAGGCATATTCCCCGTCGGATCCGTGTACTTCAACGGGTTGCCCAACACATACGCGTAGCGATTAAACGCCTGCATATCGGTAGGGTCCGGCAGTACCGGGTCCGCACTCAAGAACCGGCCTATGTACGGGTCATACACCCGGGCATTCATATTGATCAAGCCGGTCTCATCGTCCATCTCATGGCCGGTGTAACCTCGGTTGGTAACGCTGTTCACGCTCGATTGATTGCCCACGTTTAGGCGCATACCCCAAGGGTCAAACGCCAAACGTTCTTCCACTTGCCCTAAGGCATTGAGAACCACATTGGTGGAGCCTAAGTTGTCCGCTAAGAGATACGTTGGCTTGTCTTGGGCACTGTTGTCTTGACGCTCAATCTGAATACTGTGGCCACCGGTCTCAATGGTGTATCGGTGTGTTACGGCATTTGTACTCGGGCGGTAAATACGTTCGTAGTATTTGCCTAAGTAAATGGTTTCTTCACCGTGTTCGATCACCGTACTCAAGGCGCTGAACTTGGCTTCCTTTTTGTAAACACGTTGCTGCTCTGGCCCGTATTCGTAAATCGACCCTGTGGCTTCGCCACTGGCGTTGTTGCGCGACAGTATGCGTTCGGGCTTATCAAACGCCGTCCACGAGATTTCTCGGTCGTTACTCTGTGTGACGCTGCCGTTGTTGTCGTAATTGAACGTTAGGTTGTTGGTGTCCGGCAAGGAGCGCAGCTGCTCTTGACCATCAAAGTCCCAATTCACGTTGAATTGCGTCAAGTCACTGCCTGCGCTCGGGCCATTGGTAATGGCCTGCAAACGGTGTGTGTTCTTGCCGTTGTTCTTTAGATACGCGTACGAGCCCACGTCTGACTTGCGCGTGATGTTGCCAATGGCGTCGTACTCCACTTCAACCACACCGGTGTTTTGCAACTCGGTGCCGTGGTAGTGGTGCGTTAAACGGTCCAACACGTCGTACTTAAAACTCTCTAAGCCCACCTCACCGATGTAATCGTTGCGCGAGGTCAGATTGTTCATCGCATCGTAAGTGTACTCCAGGTTCTGCACCAGGTTCGGCGTGCCTTTGATGGTGATCGAGCGAATACGCTCCAGCACGTTCTGACCGGGTTTGAACACCCGCTGGGTCGCCACCAACTTGCCTAGGGTTTCACTTTCCACTCGGCCCAAGGCGTCGTAGCTCTCGGCCCGCCAATGCTCGATGCACTGACCGGCCTCGTTCTCGGTGCTTAGAATCGAGGTAAGATACCCATTGGTGTAGCTGTATTGCACCCCAAAGTCGATGGCATCGCCGTTACTGTCAACGCCACTGGATGGGTAAAAACGCTCAGCAAGATACCCGTTCTGTGGGTTGTAGGCGTAACGCTCGGTAAAGTCGATGCCTTTGATGCGTGTGTCTTCTTGGTTCAAACGACCGTACTGATCGTACTCAAAACTGCGTTCATAGCCGTTCGGACCGGTGACCTTAGCAATGGCGCCTTGTAAGCCGCCAGTGCCGCCCCAGCTGGCGGTATCGTATTCCCACGTACTCACACCGCCACTGTTGGCGGCGCCGCCCGGCACGGTGCGTTGCACCAAACGCGAGAGTGCATCGTATTGCATGGTGATGACTTGATTCTTCGCATCCGTCTGTGAAACTAGATCACTCCACTGGTTGAACGCATAAGTCGAAGTGCCTAAATCGGGGTCGTTCAAGGTGGTGCGACGACCAATGATGTCGTAACCCAAACTGATGGTATTGCCGTGGGCGTCTTCGGTCTGCGTCAGATTGCCTTGCGAATCGTAACGATAACTCAGGTTTTCACCGGCTGCGTCCGTTACGGTCACCACTTGACCCAGTGCATTGACCGAGGCCACATTGGCTCGGCCTTTCAGGTCAATGCTGGTGCGCTCCATCAAACGACTGCTCGAGTTGATGCCATACTCATACTGCATCTCGGCCCGGCTACCGTCGTCGGCGTCGTACGGCAATTCGGTTTTAATATTCCGACCTAAAACGTCGTATTCGTAGTTGGTCCAGTATTGGGTCTGCCCCTCAAAGAAGGGTTGTGAGCTTGACGACAAGCGGCCCAGCGCGTCGTAGTAATTCAATTGCCGGATGAGTTGATCCGCCACCCCGGAGGTGGTGGCCAGAATCACTTGATTGAATTGATTGTAATAACGGGTGACCGCCGGTTCAGTCGGCGATGTGGTCCTGACCGAGAACATCGGATCGGCCTGGCAGTCACTGCCTGAGTGAACACTGCAACCGGATAAATCAACACTCAGCAGATAGTCAATCTCGTACACCAGCCCTTCAGGGGTAACTTCCTGTTTGGCTCGGCAAAAGTGATCGTAGGTTGAGGTACTGATCAAGTTATTGGCGTCCGTTACCGTGGTGGGCAAATCGCAATGCGGGTGATAGACAATCGCACTGCTTTGGCCCAAGGTATTGGTGATCGAAACCGGTAATCGTTTCTCTGCGTCGTAGCTCACTTGGTTCTGACGCACTTCAGTGCTGCCATCGGCCGAGGCCACCAAATTGCCGCCCCCATCGGACGCGTAGCTCTTCTCAAGCTCGATGTTACCGCGCGCGTCGTAAGTAAATTCGGACGTGATACGAATGGTGGCATCGTTCACGTTTGGCTCACTGATGGCTTTGTGCAACTGCCCCAGTTCAATACCGTTACGGCTTGCTGAGTTGTACAGGTACTTAGCCTGATTCACCACCGCCGCTTTACCTGCGGTGGTGCTGGTTTGCGTGACCAACTCCACTTGCGCCACCAACCAGTTTGCTTCGTTTGCAGCTTTAAAGTCGTTCTGCACTTGAGCGGTGTGCAACACGGTGCCATTACCATCAAAGATACGCGTGCGCTGGCTTTCTACGTTTAAATACGCATCGTAGTTCAAACCATCTACCACACTGCGACGATATAAAGCGCCGCCGTTATCCGGTAACTCGTAACTGCTGGATTCCGAGCGGGTGACGGACACTTGCAAGAGCTTGGTGTTGTCTGGCAGGGTCTGTGCTTGATGCGCGTACTGCGTCTGTGACACATTCAACACCTCGGTCCCCAACATCGTGGCCGAGGTTTCCGCTCGACCAATGTACGGGTAGGTCTGATTTAATTGAACGATGCTTGACAGGCCCGTCAGTGAACTCGTGGCAGTGAAGGTCTTAAACCCTAAAAAGCCCGTCACGCGTTCCACTTGCAAGCCTTCATAATGATAGCTTGTGACGCTGTTCACACCGTCTTCGGGCGTTGGTCTGGTTAGTGACTCCGTTACGTAGGATGACGGCTTGACGTAAAAGCCACCGGCTTCAGTCGGCACCGCATCGCCGTTCGCTTGCTTCGGATACTGGGTGTATAAGTCTGTGCTGGAACTTAACGGGGCGAACTTTGGGTCAATCCTTACCCCCATAGAGGTCGTTACGTGATCGAGCAAACTGGCCCGACCGCTTTGGCTCACGTAAGACTGAATTGCCACGCCTCGGCGTAACTGCACCCAGTCTGCTCGCCCGTCTCGATTGATGTCGGCAAACTGACCGAAGTTCGCCTTGCTTAAGTGCCGAGCATGATAGTCAAAGAACAGACCGCTGTAATTATAGGAATTGTCCTCAGACCAACCTTCGCCGGTGTTCAACCACGTGTTGCGATGATCGGCGTTAAACACGTCTTTGTAGGCTTGAGTAAAATCCACCAAACCGTCGCCGTTTACGTCGATGTAGTGACCGCGCACCTGCGCACCCCAACCGCCACTGGCGCTGCCGCCACTGCCGTGCGGGCCGCTGTGCGCCACGTAGGTGTAATCAAATTGCGTAAAGGGCGGCTTGTATTCACTGCTTAACTGCCAACCGTTGCCGGTATTAAACCACGCCGCTTGATGGTCTATCACTCCTGTGTAGGCACGAATAAAGTCAGCCCGGCCGTCGCCATTAAAATCAATCAAGCTGCCTTGCGTGGTCGACACGCCTGCGAAATTGTATTCAAACAGATCGCCCGGTAACTTGAACGTGTCCGATGGCGCGTCTGCAAAGCCTGTGCCGGTGTTCAACCACGTCTTACGACTGGCGGTCGCTAATGAAGTATGAATCGTGTGATACGCCTCCACCCAGTCGAGTAAGCCGTCGCCGTTCACGTCGGCTAAGACACTGCGTTGCCACTGGTGGTCCGCCCCGTAGTGTTCTCTTAAATAACTCGGCGGTTGGTACGCTGATGAAAGTGCCCAGCCACTGCCCGTGTTTAACCACGTTTTGCGAACACTGGTGCCTCGGTACTTAATCGCCGACACCCAGTCCACTAAGCCGTCGCCATTCACATCGGCAAACTGACCCTTGCTCGACAATAAGCCCGCGGCGGAAAAATCGTGATTCACGTAGTCGGCTGCGTAATCCGGCAAATCGTAATTACCGTCGTGGGTCCAGCCGCTGCCGGTGTTAATGTACGTCTCGCGTTTTTGTTGGTACACCGACGAAGAACTGATGACCTGATGCGGCCCTTCCATAAAGCGGTAGGAATACACCACGTCCACCAAACCATCGGCGTTCACGTCCACCAATTGGCCTTGCTGGATCATGCCTTCACGAAAGCGTGCCGAGCTGTAGTTAGTTAAATTGTTGGAATAGTTACGCAGCGGGTGCGGCAAGGCCCATGTATCCTGTTCATCCCAGCCCGTGGCCGTTTTAATGTACGTGCTGGTGACCGGGGTGCCGCCGTGCGTGACGTAAGCCAACACCACGTCTTGATCACCGTCGCCATTCACGTCCACCAAGGCGCCACGATTGATTTGCTTAATGCGATTCTCCGCGACCGGTGGATTGCCGGGGGCCAGAACGCGGTTGTAATCCAAATACTCAATCAAGTACGTAGGCGGTTTAAATTCGATTGGCGACTGCACATACCCTTTACTGTCTGTTTGCCAAGCCACTTTGATCTCGGGCATACACCCTGCCCCATCAATACCGCACTCGGTAATGCCGGTGAGTTGCGATTGGTGGTTTTGTGAGTATTGGTAGGCCAGTTTGTATTGGCGCACCACCGTGCCCGACTGTCGTACGTCAAGGCGCGACAAGCGTTGGTTGTAAGTGAAACGCGTGCCGCCTTGGTAACTAATGCGCACGTCTGTGCGGTTCTCATATACAAAATCAATCAGCTTATTGCCTTCGGCGCCGTCCAAGGCGTTGTAGGTGATCTTATCCGGTTGACCATCTGCATCACGGTAGCTGACTCGATACGCATTGCCATTACGGTCTTGGACCTTGTACACCTTCCAGCAATGAATCACATTGGTGTGCGGAGACTTTAAACGCACCGCCGAACTCGCTTGGCCGTAATCCCAAATCGAACCGTCTTTGCGATACACTCGAAACGTGGTCGGGGCCGTGGTGTCGTCCAAATTCTTTGACGCGGCACTCTCCACTACCACTTTGGAGAACTCATCAATCTGCGTACGGTATTCGGCGCCCACTTTACCGTGTTCGCCACTGACCAACAACAATGGCTTGCCATCAAGACAAAAGCGGTCATCCTGCGTGTACGTCACGCCCTTACGACGACCATGAACCGCCAAGGTCATGCCGCAACGTGTGATTGATGACAGCCCGGCCACATCCCAGCCAACGCCAACACGGCCATTACCATGCGAACTCGAAAAACTCAGCGCCAAGTTAGGCTGCACACCATTAACCCCTTGCGGAACAATAATCGGCACCGAGAACTGAAACGCCCCCGACTGATTAACCGCATACGACGTTTGCGTGGCGCCCGGGATGTCTTTCGCAGACAC
>CAKZRZ010000045.1 GCA_937918955.1 uncultured Arenicella sp. | reverse complement strand
ACGTTTTGCTTTGTTCGCTTTGATCGCTCTAGCGACGGTTCCTTGCCCTGCGTTGTAGGCGGCTAAGGCTAAGAACCAGTCTCCATCAAAGCGCTTGTGAAGCTGAGTTAGATAGTCTAGTGCTGCTTCAGTCGACTCAAGCGGGTCATTACGGCCGTCGTACCACCAATCCTGACGAAGGTTAAAGGCTCTGCCGGTTGAAGGTATGAATTGCCATAAGCCACCGGCTTTCGAGCTGGAAACCGCGGTGGGGCGATAAGCGCTTTCAACGGCAGGTAACAAGGCGAGTTCCATCGGTAAATCGCGCTTTTCGATCTCTTCGACGATGTGAAACAAAAAAGGTGTTCCGCGAGCAAATAGATTGTCTAGGTAGCTGTGATGTTCCGAAGCCCACTTTTCATATTGATCCACGTGTTTTGACTTTAAGTCCGGAAACTCAAAGCCCTGTCGTATGCGATCTAGCACATCGTTTGCGCCAACAGCTTCAACGCTTGGTTCCGCAACAATTTCATCAGATGGCTCGGCAGGTTGTTCTACGGTGGGCTCTACATAAGACACTGTTGAACTCGCTTGCGGAAGGTCTTGCTCTTGCGGTGGGGTCTTATGTGCCGAGCACGCGCTTAATAGAGCGAGTACGCCGATTGTAAACATCGGCTTTAGCTGAGATTTTAGTTGCGCTTTTAGATTCATCGGCGAATAGTAATGAGGCGTTCATCGCTCGTCAATGTGCTTGCTCGAGATTTCATGTAAGATGGGTTTATTGTTGTTGCTTTATGCGTTAGCGAGCTTAATTTGATCGCGGTTTTTACGCCTTAAAGTATAGATTTAATAATGTAGGCCTGTTGTGAGTATAGGCTTTGGAGAAACCAGTGAGCGCCACTTCACAACACGATTTTGATAGTCAGAAATGGCGTGATAGCGATTATGCAGAGCGCTACTTTGATATCGAACGGCCGTTTCTCGACGCTGCCCTGCGTTCTTCGATTGGCCCGACTGTGTTACAGCTAGGTCAATATTTGTCGCAATCGGTTGTCGAAGACTTCGATCTACCACTCTTGATTAAGACACTATCCAGAGAGCAGAGCTCTCAATCAGAGGCTGATTATTCAATTGTGGCGGCGGACCCAGCATTTTTACCTTTCGAGCCCGAAGCTTTTTCTACCGTTGTGTTGCCGCATGTTCTTGAGCGCCACAAACTGCCTCATCAAGTGCTCCGAGAGTCGCATCGCGTGCTAATGCCAGAAGGGCACATCGTGTTGACCGGCTTTAGCCCTAATAGCTTTATTGGTGTGCAACGCTGGTTAAGGCCTCGCGCTGTGTGTCCTGGCAAATACTACTCGATTGGAAGAGTCATCGATTGGTTGCAATTGCTTGGCTTTGAAGTGGTAAACCGCAAAATGTTTCATTATGCGCCTATCTCGAGAAGTAAGCGCTTGCGCAAGACCTTTCGTTTTTTTGAGTCTGCGGGCGATCGTTGGTTGCCGATGACCGGTGGCGGATATATGATTAGCGCCAAGAAACGTGACCCTGGTTCGACGCTTGTTGGGCGCGTGAAGCTGAAGAAAAGTAAGCGAAAACTGGTCGCAGCAACGGCGGCAAAGACTCACACTAATCGCTCTAAAGCCCCAGATTAGCAAGGCTATAGCGCGATGACTTACATGGCTAGGTACCCATAAGTTGGCGAACAATAAGGTCGAAATCTATACTGATGGCGCGTGTCGTGGCAACCCTGGGCCTGGAGGATGGGGCGCTTTATTAATGTACGGCGATGAGCAAAAAGAGATCTTTGGCGGTGAACAAGAAACTACCAATAATCGCATGGAGCTCGTCGCTGCAATAAGCGCGCTTGCTTCGCTAAAACGCTCCTGTGATCTGACCTTGTATACTGATTCTAAATACGTGATGACTGGCATCAATGAGTGGATCAAAGGTTGGAAAGTCAAAGGTTGGCAAACCGCTGCGAAAAAGCCGGTTAAAAATGTCGATTTGTGGAAGCAGCTCGATCAAGAAACCCAAAGGCACTCAATCAAGTGGGTTTGGGTTAAGGGCCATGTGGGCAACGAGGGTAATGAAACCGCCGATCGGCTCGCAAATAAAGGTATTGACGAGTTATTGGCATAAAGCGCATACACTGAAGAAAAGACATGAGTGATTACGAACGACAAATTGTACTGGATACCGAGACAACGGGTTTAGAGCACCGGCAAGGGCATCGCATTATTGAGATTGGTTGCGTGGAGCTAATCAATCGCAAGCTGACGGGAAATAATTACCACCAATACGTCAATCCCGACCGTGAAATAGACCAAGGCGCAATGGAAGTGCATGGAATCACACCAGAGTTTTTAGCTGACAAGCCATTTTTTGTTGATGTGGGGCCATCTATGATGGACTACCTACGTGGCGCCGAGCTTATTATTCATAATGCAGCGTTTGATGTTGGCTTTTTAGACGCTGAATTAGAACGTTTGGATCCAAACTCTCCAAAAATTGCTGATGTATGCGGTGTCCACGATACGCTATTGCAGGCTCGCAAGATGTTTCCGGGCCAGCGAAATGATCTCGATTCATTATGTCGCCGATTTGAGATTAATAACAGTCATCGAGAACTCCACGGGGCATTGCTCGACGCCGAAATCTTAGCTGACGTTTACTTAGCCATGACTGGCGGTCAATCATCGTTGGTGCTCGAAGCCAGTTCAGATAGTGATGCCGATTCAAAGAGCTTGGTGGCAAGAGTGAATTTTGCGACGCTAGACTTACCCTTAGCACAAGCGACCAGTGAAGAAAAACAAAGCCATGCGCAATGGCTCTCGCGCCTCGACGAAAAAGTTGATGATAAATGCGTTTGGTCTCGCATTAACGAATCTGTGAGTCACTAGTGTCTGACGAATCAACTATTAAAAAACTATCGGGCTATGATCTTTCAGGTTATAGCTTGGTTGGTAGCGACCTGAGTGGCGCTAAGCTAGCTAAGTCTAAGCTTCGTGGAGCTCAGCTGGCAGGCGCTGACTTATCCGGTGCTGATTTGAGCGAAGCTGATTTAACCGGGGCCGATCTATCGGGTGCCGATCTCTATCAAGCTAAGCTCGCCGGTGCTCGCTTAAGTGGGGCAAATCTGAGCCACTGTGACGCGACTTCTGCAAATTTTTTGGATGCCACCCTTAATGGCGCGAATTTAGCATTTGCTAAGCTGCCGAGCGCTAAACTCACAAACGCCACTCTAAGCGGAGCAGATTTGAGTGATTCGGATTTGTCTGATGCTGACTTCAGTGGTGCCAAGCTGACAGGGGCGATATTTCGAAAAGCCAATTTGAAAGGCGCTGATTTAAGCAACGCAAAGTTATTTGGCGCTAAGTTACAAGAAGCGATTCTGAATAATGCCAACCTCCGCGGCGCCGACTTAAGCTCGGTTCGTTTGAGAGGCGCTGTTTTAGAACATGCTGATATGGTTAAGGCGAGTATGTTTAATGCCGACTTAAGCAACGTCAGACTGGTGAACAGTAATCTAGAGTTGGCTAATCTACGTTCGACCAACATACCCGGCGCAAACTTGAGCAATGTAGTTCTTGATGGTGCGAACCTTTCAAACAGTCGTTTGAGCCGTTCAGATTTGAGTGGTGCCTCTTTAGAAGAGAGCAACCTTTGGTCAGCTCGTGTTGCTGGCAGCGTATTTAGTCATGCAAATGTTAAAGCCGCTAATTTGCTTGCTACCGGGCTTAGCAAGAAATTTGCGCTTAATGAGTTTCCTGATTTGGAGTTCTCGAATACAACTGCTTGGGATTCTGAGCAATTTAAACGTCACCAGGTTTCAAAAGCTCAGGCTGCGTCGATTGAAAAAGAAGTGAGCAAGCGAGGCTTCTTTTCGCGGCTTTTTTCTCGCTAAGAGGTTTTCTTGCCCTTTATAAGTGTTTGAGCGGCAATAAATTGCGTTTCTCGGCTAGCGATCTCGATCTTTGAAATTCGCTTTTCAAGCAGCAAGTTTATGCGTATTATGCGCCTCAGATTAAGGCTGCCAAGTGCGATCCAACTGTCTATTCGGTCACTGAAATGTGATAGAAAGTGACAAGCTTTAGTTTTTTTCAAAAAAATTAAATTAGTACTTGACCAATCTTAGATCTGCGCGTATCTTACGCGCTCCTTCGAGATCAGAGGGGCTATAGCTCAGCTGGGAGAGCGCTACACTGGCAGT
>CAKZRZ010000044.1 GCA_937918955.1 uncultured Arenicella sp. | reverse complement strand
GCTAAGACGATGGCTTGAACTATATCCATGTGTGAAGAATCGGGAGCGGCGAATTTAGGAGTCTGTTTGGCTAGGTGCGCGAATAGGTTTATAGTAAGTTTTTAGGCCGTTATTTGCACTAACTATCCATTTAAAGGTTGGTAATTTATACGGTGAATTCAAATAGCTCGGTGCTAGGCCATTTAGGTTAGAAACCCAATACTCGAAAAATGAATCAAGCCAAAACTATCCTTATTACCGGCGGTGCGAAACGTATCGGCAGACAAATGGCCATAAGCCTGCATGCGACGGGCCATAATATCGTAGTGCATTATCGTTCATCGGCTGGCGCCGCAGCGTCATTGGTTGCGCAATTAAATGCTGAGCGAGAGGGCTCAGCTTTGGCGTTGCAAGGCGAATTGCTTGATACCGCCTCAATCCCGAGTTTAGTTAGCCAAGCGGTTGATGCTTTTGGCGGCTTAGATGTGCTGATCAATAATGCGTCCACCTTTTACCCGACACCGATAGAGCTACTCGAAGATGAGTTTTGGAATGATTTGGTGGGCAGCAACCTAAAAGCTCCAGCGTTTTTAGCGAAAGCATGTGTGCCTTACTTACGTGAACGGACTGGCTCAATTATTAATATTGTTGATATTCATGCCAAGAAGCCAATGGCTAGCCACCCTATTTATTGCTCGGCTAAGGCTGGTTTGGAGATGTTAACCATGTCTCTAGCACGAGATCTTGCGCCGAGTATTCGGGTCAACGGTGTATCGCCCGGTGCAATCTTATGGCCTGAAGATGATAGCGGCATGGATGAGCAGTCAGCTATTTTAGAAAAAATACCGATGGGCCGAATGGGCGAGCCGCAAGATATTGCTAACTTGGTGCGTTTTTTAATTGATGAAGGCAGCTATATAACCGGTCAAATTATTGCGGTAGATGGAGGTCGTTCGGTGGTAATCTAGTCTGGCCCATTCTAGATAGTTAAGCGGTTAACTGGCACTGCGCTCAATGACTACGCCAACGTTTTTGACACCTTTTACCGCCTGCCCTTTATCTAATTTGATTCGGACCCAATTGGTGGGAAATTCCTCTAAGATAATCAGGCTTAGCTTCTCAACCAGCGTTTCGATCAGCTCAAAGGCGTTGTCTTTGGTGAAGTGTTGTACGCGATTTGTTACTGCTTGATAGTCTAGTGCGTCGCTTAAATCGTCGTTCTTTGCTGCTTTAGCAACGTCGGTGGCAAGCTCAATATCCATAACGAGAGTTTGCGAAATGGCTTTTTCCCATTCCCATACACCGATAACGCACTCGCATTTTAGGCCGTTTAAATAGATTTTATCCATGGTTTATTGACTAGAGCTGACATTCTAAAACGTCGAATTTTGTTCTTATGTTTAACTCTAACACAGTACAATTAGTCATCTTCAAAAAAGACGGCCTGAAGGCTGTAATGCGCTATGTTTGATTTACCTGCTTTTGCTTGGCCGATTCTTGGCTACTTATTTGGTTCGATTTCCAGTGCTGTATTGGTGTCGAAGGTGTTCCGCTTAGGGGATCCACGAGAAACTGGCAGCGGAAACCCCGGCGCGACTAATGTTCTGCGTTCGGGAAACAAATTTGCGGCAGTGCTCACATTATTAGGCGACGTTTCAAAAGGTGTGTTGCCGGTTCTGTTGGCACAGCAAGCGGGCGTTAGTATTGCCGTAATTTCGATGGTCGCAATCGCGGCGTTTATGGGGCATTTGTTTCCAATATTTTTTGGTTTTAAAGGCGGTAAAGGCGTTGCTACTGCAATTGGTGTGTTTGCTGCGCTGAGTTGGAAACTACTGCTCGTTTTTGTAATTACATGGGCTGTTGTAGCGGCAATTAGCCGATACTCCTCATTAGCGGCTTTGATGGCGAGCGCGGCGACAGGGTTGGCCAGTTTTGCGATATTCAATCAAGAGCATCAGCTGCAATTGATCGGCGCGGTATTTTGGATTGTTGCGTTTACTTTCCAAAGACATAAAGAGAATGTCGAGCGCTTGAAGAATGGTATTGAGCCAAAGATCGGCAATAAGCCTTCTTAAGTGCTTTTCTAAGAAGTTATTTGTTTGGCTTAGTGCACTCTTTTGTTAGTCCGACGGTGTTATCGATCATATGTAAATACGTATTCAAACTATGGTGACAGGCTAAGCTGTCGACAACTCTTTTGTTTTGGTCTGAGTCGATCATTAGCGGATGCCAAACGTGTTTATAGCCGAGCTCAGGAAATGGCATTTTTGGAACAATATCGGGTCGATTTACAATACGAATACTCTTTTTGAATTGACTCTCAAACGAAGCGCTGAAACTAGGTGCACCGGTTAGAGGCGAGGCGAAGGTGAGTAAGCGAATGTCTAGTTCAGGCTGACGGAGTTTGGTTTTATAAGCAAATAGAGTCGCCAAGGATGAGCCTAAGCTGTGGCCGACAATGGTCAGCGATTTTACGTTCGACTGCGCGTCGATATAACTCGCTAGAGGGGTTCGCTCGCTGGCGCCGGGCTGCGATGAGATAGTAAAACTGCGTTCAATTTCATGAAAGCCTAGCTCTACCTCTACTGTAGGCTCCTCGGTCTGGTTTGAATTAGCCACTATTTCTAGCTCAACGTGGCTAAACTTTGCATCATCAATCCACTCTTGGCGGTCACTTGTACCTCGAACTGAGACAACTAGGCTTGCATTATCTTGATCACGCCAGACATGACCATAGAGTTCTTCTTTATCAGTGTCGACTTTGTCGCGCCCTTGAATATTTGCCAAAGGTTGGTATCGATCCAGTAACTGCGAATCGCGAGGAAATGCGCCGGAGTCTGGAAAGCTGGGGTTTGCATTCCTGCTATCTGTGTCGAACTGATAGTAGTCTATCAACACTAGCCGGCCGAGCTCTACGATTTCAGCATTAGTGAATCCGTAGTTAACGGTTTGTTCTAGTGTGATGTGGTGTTCATTTTTTGGTTCACTGCCAAGGCTGCAAGCGCCGAGCAAGCTGCAAAATGACAGCGTGAGTACAGATTTTTTAGTTGTTCTTAGCATACCGGGAGTCTATTGTATTTTCCGACGCCAGTGTTTTCCACACTGCCCAAAATTCAGGCCTGCCTCGGTATATCTGCAGATAGGTCTTTAGCGCTGTGAATTATGCGGGCACAGCAATAATGGCAATAAGCAGCACGCAAGCGATTACCACCAGTGAGATTAAAATGTCCTTGCTAACATCATTTAGTTTCATGATTTTATTCATACAGTCCAATGCCTAAATTTGAGTCAGTCGAGCTAGCAACTCGACCATGGCAATGATCAACTTAGAATAAAGCAGTAGTTTTGTCTGTAATCCTTTTAGACTAGTCGAGTCTAAGTTTTTTAATTTATTGGCCTAAACAGGGGGCAAATCTTCAAGCGACCAGCGCGGTTTTACCTGAAAGCTCAAATCTGGCGATGCTTGGTGCAGGCGTTGTGAACCAGCGTAAGCAATCATTGCGCCATTGTCGGTGCAGAATTCGATGCGCGGATAGTACAACTCGCAACGCATTTTCTCGGTCAAACTCCTTAGTTGTTCACGCAATCGAATGTTTGCGCCAACACCACCAGCAACAACCAATCGTTTGCTATTAGTGTGTAATATCGCCCTCTTACATTTTATCGCGAGTGTATCAACTGCCGCATCTTGAAATGCGTAAGCGATGTCGCACACCGTTTGTTGGTCTATTAACTCTTTTTCCACCGTGTTCAAGGCGAATGTTTTTAGGCCGCTGTAGCTGAAATCCATGCCAGGTCGATCGGTCATTGGACGCGGAAAAGTAAAGCGCTTTGGGTCACCTTTCTCAGCCGCTTTAGAGATAGCGGGGCCGCCGGGATAGCCTAGACCCAATATTTTTGCGGTCTTATCAAACGCTTCACCAACTGCATCATCGACTGTTTGGCCAAGAATTTTGTATTCGCCCACGCCCTTTACCTCAGCAAGTAAGGTATGACCGCCCGACACCAGTAGCGCTACAAACGGAAATTCTGGAGCGTTTTCTTCAAGCATCGGCGCCAGCATGTGACCTTCCATATGATGCACGCCGATTGCAGGTACACCCCAAGAGTAGGCTAAGCCTTTTGCCACAGCACTGCCTGCTAATAAGGCGCCAGCTAATCCCGGGCCGCTGGTATAGGCTACGCCCGTTATCGTCTTGCGGTCGCAGTTTGCCTGTTTTAGTACCACATCTACTAAAGGAATCACTTTACGAATATGGTCGCGCGCCGCCAACTCCGGTACCACACCGCCAAACTCCTGATGGGTT
This sequence comes from uncultured Arenicella sp., assembly GCA_937918955.1. GTDB lineage: Bacteria > Pseudomonadota > Gammaproteobacteria > Arenicellales > Arenicellaceae > Arenicella. The sequence continues at coordinate 4,557 of CAKZRZ010000044.1, read as the reverse complement.
TTTATCTGTGAATAGAGAGCGTGACCGAGTAATCCTTGCTCGCTGTCATAAATTGCCACGCCAGTGTCATCGCATGAAGTTTCTATGCCGAGAACACGATTTGGGCCTAAAGCCCGCTTAGATACTGCTTTTTCCATGTGAAAATAGGCCTTGAAAGAGGCAATGGTGGTGCAATTAGATAAATTTCTGAGTCAAGAAATTGTCTCTTGAGCGATAAGCTAAGAAATACAAGGGTTTAGGATAATCTCTAAACACGCTAAATTATGCGCATAAGTATATACAAACGCACTCTAAACGGCTAGAATCGCGCGTCCTGAATGAGTAAACCTTCATTCCTTAAAGAATTTTTTAAAACTAAAGACAGTTATGCCACAAGTAAAAGTTAAAAACGACGAGCCATTTGACGTCATCCTTCGTCGCTTTCGTCGCTCATGCGAAAAAGCCGGTATTTTCACAGAAATGCGTCGTCGCGAATTCTATGAAAAGCCAACCTCAGTTCGCAAGCGTAAAGGTGCTGCTGCCAAGAAGCGTGAAATGAAACGCGCGTCTCGCGGTCGTATTCGTACTACACGTCTTTACTAAGTCTCTTAACTTTTTTAATGACTTTTGTTGTCAAATAAGGGATTTAGATATGTCGCTTAAAGATCAAATCTTTGCAGACATGAAAACAGCGATGCGCGAAAAGAACGCATCAAAGTTAGAGTCGATTCGCATGTTACGTGCGGCGATTCAACGTAAAGAAGTAGATGATCAAACTGAGATCGGTGACGACGACGTACTCGCGATTTTGCAAAAGCAAATCAAGCAATCGCAAGATGCCATCAAACAGTTCACTGACGGTGATCGAGCCGATCTTGCCGAAAAAGAGCAAGTGCACGTAGATAATCTAAAAGACTATCTACCTGAGCAGCTCGGTGACGATGAAATAGCCGCTGCGGTTGAAGCGGCAATCGCCTCTACTGGTGCCGAGTCAATGAAAGACATGGGCAAGGTAATGGGTGTGCTTAAAGGCCAGCTACAAGGCAAGGCCGACATGGGCAAAGTTAGCGGTATTATCAAAGCTAAGCTTAGTTAAGCTTTGCAACGTTAAGCCTCCGAACTCGTTTGATCGTTAAAAGCCTGAGCATTGCTCGGGCTTTTTTGTGCCTATTAATTTGTACCTTTTAAGGTCCACGCAACAATAAGGTTTGTGTAAAAATTTAAGCCGCCGCATAAATAATTAAAGGAATTAGGCTAAGGATAAAAAGTGCCAACGGGCGTTTGTTATCTCGAAATTCTTGCAGGGAATTGCAGATCAAGAAAATAGCCAGCAAGAGAATCATCTCTAATGCAACTTGCGGCGTGAATATCGTAAAAGCGTAAATCGATAGCACGCTCTTCATCGCGTCGCCTTGGCAGCTAAAGCTCGAAGCGCTGCAACCAATGAGTAAAACCGCTAAGCAAATCGCATGATTGATTGCGCCTAAGTTTAACCAAAAGTTGGCAGTTTTTAATTTGTTTTCTAGGGTGCTCATTTAAGACTCATTATAGCAATTGAGTGTTTGGCTTAAGGTCAAATTCGCGAGGTAAAACACAAATAAAAAGGCCGCCCCTAAAAAGGAGCGGCCTTAGGTAAAAGCATTGAACTATTGCTTATTTTACGATGTTGCCGTCTACATCTAGTTCAACAATGGTGTCGGCGATCTCGCTCAAACTTTCCATCACTTTTGCCTTGTCACCAACAACGACGGTAATCATGTCGTCTAAGTTGATGTGCTTCTTCGCAAGATCGTTGATTTCATCGGCTTGTATATTTGCCAAGATTTCGTTGCGCTCATCTACAAAGCTTGGAGCTAGATCGTAGTTGGCAATTTCAGACAGAAAGCTAATCTTTTGATTGGGCGTTTCATAAGCACGCGCATCACGTTGGCCGATAGCACTCTTCATAAATGCCATTTCGGCATCAGTGATACCATTCTCTCTGAAGCTGCTTATCTCTTTTCGAAATTCAACAATAGAAGCGGCGGTTGCGTCGGCGCGCACGCCTGCTTGCGCACGATACTGGCCCCGTAGCTTATTGCCATTGAAAAACGAGCGCGCTCCATAGGTATAGCCTTTGTCTTCACGAAGGTTAAGATTAATGCGGCTATTAAATGCGCCACCTAAGTTGTAGTTCATTAGCCCAGCTTTGTAATACTCTCCTGTTGCATCGTAGTTTAGAGAGCGCTTTCCAATCCTGATTTCGGATTGCGCGGCGTCTGGTTTATGTACAAAGTAAAGTGTGCCTGCCGCTAATTCTGGAAAGGCTTCAACTGGGGGTTCCTCGGTATTGCCACCATCCCATGCGCTGAAGCGATTTAGCTTGGCTGTAACCTTAGCCTTATTCAAATCACTTACCACGATAATGTCAGCTGATTTAGGGCCGTAATTTGACGCGTAGAAATTTTTAACATCTTCCAGTGTCAGTTCTTTAACAGTATCAATTGAACCAGAGTTACTATGCGCAAAGCTATTGTTGGTACCAAAGGCCAGTTTTGAGAACACTTCGGTGGCAATTGTGCTGGCGTTTTTCTGTGCTAGCTTTAAGCCTTCAATTTGTTGGTTTTGTAATCGAGCGAAGTCGGCTCGATCAAACTTTGGCGAGGTAAGTTTCTCGAGCGCGATGTCGAGTGTTTCGTCAAGGTTTTCAGTTAATGTGCGAATGCTCAGAGTTGAAAATTGATCGCCGGCACCGAAGTTAACAGATGAGCCTAACTTTTCTAAGCGATTGGCTAAGTCTTCAGCGGTTGAGGTTTTGGTTGCCTCGCTCATCATCGCTGCTGTTAAACTTGCTAGCCCGAGTTTCGAAACTGGTTCGCGTGTTTGGCCAGCAGGAATGCGTAGCTGAATTGTTGTTGTTGGTACTTCATTGTTAACCGCGCCCAAGATTTTCACGCCGTTCTTTGTTTCAGCGCGATAAAGTGCGGGCACTTTGATGCTTGGGTTGGCGCCAGATGGTGGCACAATTGAGCGATCAAAGTCAGAAGTACCGGGGCGCAATGCGAGTTCACTGGGCTGATCTTCTGGGATGGTACGCTCATATCGCTGCCAGGTATCAGGTTTGATGATCGCGTCAGCTTGCCCTTTAGGTACTATGCTCATAATTACAGCGGGTTTATCTTTGATGTACTGCTTGTAAACGCGCATCACGTCGTCTTTAGTTACACCTTCATAACGCGCGATATCGGCTTTGATCGCATTTGGGTTGTCTTGAAAGGTTTCATAGGCAGCCAATTGACTCACTTTTCCGCTCACGCTTTCTAGGCCATAAATCATGCCAGAGACAATGCTCGCTTTTACGCGTTGAATGTCGTCGTCGTTTGCGCCGCGGGCTTCAAACTCCTCAAGTGAAGCGCGCGTGATTTGCTCTAGTTCGGATAAGCTGTTGCCGGGGCTTGGCAACGACAGTAGAGTAAACTCGCAGCTCAATTCGCGACAACCGTGATCGGCTTGCGCTTGCACGGCTTTACCGTTCTTGACGAGGTTTTTATAAAGCAAAGAGGTTTTGCCTGTGCCTAAGATGCTCATTAGTACATCAAGCGGTGCTTCGTCAGGGTGATTACGATAGACCGTCGGAAATGACATATACATCAGCGGTAAAGAGACATTGTCTTCGAGCGATATGTATCGATCTTTGTCCAGAGTTACTGGCGTGTAAACTGGCTTTTTAACTTCAGGGCCACGTGGAATGCCACCAAAGTACTTGCTGATCCAAGCCAAAGTTTGCGCTTCATCAAAATCACCACCGATGGTTAATGTTGCATTGTTTGGGCCGTACCAGCGAAGGAAAAATTTCTTAAGGTCTTCCAGGGTGGCGCGATTTAAGTCTTCGATGTACCCGATCACTGACCAAGAATAAGGGTGACCCTCTGGGAACATGGCTTCGCCAACTCGCTCCCCAAGTAAGCCGTAAGGTCGGTTGTCAACGCGTTGACCGCGCTCGTTCTTCACGGTTTCTCGTTGATTTTCGAACTTCTTCTGAGTTACCGCATCCAAGAAAAAACCCATGCGGTCGGCTTCAAGCCATAGCATACGCTCAAGTTGATTAGACGGTACGGTTTCAAAGTAGTTGGTGCGATCACTATTGGTTGTGCCGTTTAAAGTGCCGCCTGATTCGGTAATTAAACCAAAGTGTTGCTCGTCGGCAACGTTCTCAGACCCTTGAAACATCATATGTTCAAAGAAATGCGCGAAACCAGATTTGCCAACATCTTCGCGGCCTGAACCAACGTGATAGGTAATATCAACGTGCACTAATGGGTCAGAGTTATCAGGATGAAGGACAACAGTCAGGCCATTGTCTAAAACGTATTTGCTGTAAGGAATGACGATCTCGTCGCCTTTTTTAGTAACGGTCTCGACTTTTTTAAAGTTTGCATCGACAGAAGTATCTGCTGAGGGCGCTTGCGTGTTCACACAGCCTGCTAAAAGCAGTGCTGATACACTCGCCGCTAGTAAGGGTAGCTTGTTCAAGAATATCTCCGGTGGTGGTTTATATTAATGTTTTTTCGGCAATCTCTTCGTTCAAAGTTCGCCATG
>CAKZRZ010000043.1 GCA_937918955.1 uncultured Arenicella sp. | reverse complement strand
GCTGGCACTATCCACCATGGGATGTCTCAATATTTCGGTGCAATGGCTTAAAGGTCATATTCAATGATTAAAGGCGCGTGATCAGAAAAACGTTCATCTTTGTAGATCTCATCAGATCCGGCGACGACTTTGTCCTTCAAGCTCTCACTGATTACCTGATAGTCAATCCTCCAGCCTGTGTTATTAGCATAAGCTTGGCCTCGGTTTGACCACCAGGTGTACTGTTCGTCTTCGTCGTTGATTAAACGAAAGGCATCGTAAAAACCCGCATGACCGCCTCGGCCACCTTCGAGTTCTGGCTCGGTCTCACCAAATAGCCAGTCCATCCATTGGCGTTCTTCGGGTAAGAAGCCCGAGCGCTTTTGATTGCCACGCCAGTTTTTGATGTCACGTTTCTTGTGCACAATATTCCAGTCGCCACAGATAATCACTTGCCGGTCAGACTTGGCGAGTTGCTTAAGCTTGTCTTCAAAGCGGCCCATCATGTCAATTTTAAATTCTTGTCGCTCTTCTTTACTTGAACCTGATGGCATGTACAACGATGCGACGCTTAATTTGCCGAAATCTGCCTGGATATATCGCCCTTCTGAATCTACATCTTCAAAGCCTTCGCCGAGACCAATATGAATTTGATCGGGCTCTTGTTTGCAATGAATACCAACTCCTGAATACCCCTTCTTCTCGGCCGCATGAAAATAAGTGAAATAACCCTCGGGATGGTATGGCTCACCCTCGATTTGATCTGCTTGGGCCTTGAGCTCTTGCAAACAAATAATGTCGGCGTCGGCTTTGGGTAGCCAATCGTAAAAGCCCTTACGAGCTGCCGCGCGGATACCATTTAAATTTGCAGAGATTACTTTCATAGTGGTGTGTTTTAAATAAACTGGCGTGTTCTAAATAATGATGTGGCTAGTGATTATGCGATATGTCGATCGCGTAAGATACTAATATCACAAGCTGTTCATCTCTTGATGGCGGCGATCATTGTCAGAGTAAGCAACTCAGGTGCCCTTTGATTTTTTCAGCGATTCATAATATTGATAAGCGGCACGCGAGCCGGCGCCAGAAATGGGTATCCGAATCATGTTACTGACATTGTTTGGCTCGCTCATAAGAGTCAGGGTTGCTGAGCTCATACTTAACAGAGTTTCTAGAAGGCGTGGCGTTAAGGGCTCAATGAAATAGCAACCATCTTGATGGCAATGACTGACTTTGAGCTCTCGGCTCGGCGCGTTGCTAAAGGCTAATGATGGTGGGGTTTTAAGCGGTATCCCAAGGGGTAGAATAAACACCGCCTGAGGTTTTTTGTTTGCCGGGTTGAGGTATAAATCGACTTGCAGTAATGGGTCGCTACTGTCTTCAAACTCAATGTTTTGTGACATTATGCACTCGGGCTCGGCACTATTTAAGCTATCGCTTCTTAGCTCAGTATTAGCAGAGCAGTTTATTGCCCAATCATTAAAAGCCTCAGAAGAGAGCGCGTTTTCGCCGATTAGTGATTGAGAGAATGCGGTACTGCTTAAGCACCAAGTGATAACAGTTAGAGCGATATTTATTGATATCTTAGTAAGCGAAAAGTCAGTAGTTTCGCGCTTTCCCTTCGTTATTGCTCTGTGCATCTTGCTCACACCTTTTTTGCGAGTATCATACGGGACAACATATTATAACTATTAGAGCAAAAATTCATGCTTCCCTATCAAGAACAATTTATTGAGTTTGCTTTGAAAACCGGCGTTTTACGTTTTGGTGAATTCACTCTGAAATCGGGTCGTACGAGCCCTTATTTCTTCAATACCGGCCTATTCGATAGTGGCGCAACCATGTGTCAGTTTAGCCGTTTTTTTGCGTGTAGCATTGAAAATTCAGATCTTGATTTTGACGTTTTATTTGGCCCTGCATACAAAGGAATAACGCTTGCCTGTGCAACGGCTATGGCGTTATCAGATGCCACGGGTAAAGAAGTGCCGTTTGCATTTAACCGTAAAGAAAAGAAAGATCACGGCGAAGGCGGCTCTATGGTTGGTGCCGAGCTCAAAGGTGATATCGCGATAATTGATGATGTAATTACCGCGGGGACCGCAATTCGTGAATCATTTGAAATGATCACCGCGGCGGGCGCAAAACCGTCCGCGGTTTTTCTGGCACTAGATCGTCAAGAGCTCGGCCAGAAAGATGGCAAGCCGACCGAGATGTCGGCGATTCAGCAGGTTGAAGCTGAATTTGGTATTCCCGTAGTTGCTATCTCCACCTTGAGCGACCTTATCGAGTATCTTAAAGATCAACCAGATCAAGAAGAAAATCTCGGCCGTATGCGAGCCTATCGCGAACAATACGGCATACGCTAAACATGGCCTCAGTGGTACAAACTTACCTCGTTGGTGGGGCGGTGCGTGATCGCCTGCTCGGTGTCGACGCACCCGACAGAGATTGGGTAGTTGTTGGGTCAACGCCAGAGCAAATGGTTGATCAGGGGTTTGAGCCCGTTGGTAAAGATTTTCCGGTTTTTATTAATAAAAACACCGGCGAAGAGTACGCATTGGCTCGCACCGAGCGAAAAACGGCTAAGGGTTATCAGGGGTTTCAGTTTAATGCATCGTCGGAGATCTCCCTAGAGCAAGATTTAGAACGCCGCGATCTCACTATCAATGCGATGGCGCAAGATGCCGATGGCGAGATCATCGATCTACACGGTGGCCAGCAAGATTTAGCTAACGGCATTATTCGGCATGTTTCGGATGCTTTCTTAGAGGACCCAGTTCGCATATTGAGGGCCGCGCGTTTTGCTGCGCGCTTTAGTTTTCGTATAGCGCCTGAAACCCTTGAGCTAATGAAAGCTATGGTGAGCAATGGCGAGGTAGATGCGCTTGTGCCTGAGCGTGTCTGGGCAGAGATGAAAAAAGCATTGATTACCGACTCACCTCACATTTTTTTTAAAGTGCTGCGCGATTGTGGTGCACTTGCTCGCGTGCTGCCAGAAGTTGACGATTTATTTGGTGTGCCGCAAACCGCCAAGTATCACCCTGAAATAGACACTGGTATTCATACCTTAATGGTTATTGAGCAAGCGGCACTATTGAGTGATGACCCAATTATGCGCTTCGCAGCGCTTACTCACGACTTAGGAAAAGCGAAAACTCCGGCCGATATCCTGCCTTCACATCGCGGGCACGAGCTCGGCGGATTGCCGATTATTCGAGATTTGTGCGAGCGCTTACGCGTGCCCAAAAAATACCAGTCTCTGGCGCTTGCGGTGTCAGAGTATCACCTACACATGCATAAAATGTTCGAATTACGGCCGCAAACCGTATTGAAGATGCTCGAGAAAACGCGCTGTTTAATGGATGATGATCGAGCCAAGCAATTCGCTCAATGCTGCATTGCCGATGCGCGTGGTCGAACAGGCATGGAAGATCGTGATTATGCTCAA
>CAKZRZ010000042.1 GCA_937918955.1 uncultured Arenicella sp. | reverse complement strand
GGCTTGCTTGTTACTCTAGAAAGCACTCTAAAACCAGCGACGTTGTAGCATGCAAACGGTTAATGTGCGAAATAATGGCTAAACATGACTTAGTCATTTTCACAAACGTCTCAACTTAGTTCACAAACGTCTCAACATGGCCCTAAGAGCTATTAATTAGCGTTGTTTTAGTCATATAGTCGGGTACAACAACGCTGAGCGCAATGATAATGCGAGCCTCTAAGCAATTTTAGGTTTACCTTACATTGGGCGTGAAGATTACAAACCAGTAAAAGCATGATTAGAGTACTATGCCACCATTAAGCACCTTAAATAAAACCGCGCTCACTTTAGCCATTACTCAAGCTGTGGCTATGTCGTCAGCCCAAGCTGCCACTATTTTTGTTAATAATTTCACTGATGTTGGCGATCAAGAGTCATGTACCTTGCGCCAAGCGATTGTGTCAGCAAACACAGACGCTGCCTCTGGTGGTTGTGTAATCGGCAATGGTGATGACGTGATTCGTTTTCAAAACACAGAAGCCGCCACCATTAGCCTAACAAACAACTCAAACCTCCCCACTATAAGTGAAAATTTAGAGATCCGCGGGCCTGTGCATTTGCCGATAGCCATTAACGGCGGTGATACTAATGTGTTTTTTATTAATAATGACGCAGAAGTCACGCTTGACCATTTGACTATAGAGGGTAGTCGGTTTCAGGGAGTACGAGCTTATAGTGGTGATGTAACAATATCAAATTCGATTATTCGAAATAATGATTCAGTTGGCGTTTTTGGTGGAGAGAATAGTCTTTTGACTATTGAACGTTCTACTATCGCGGCAAACCGATCTACTGGTGTTGATTCTAGAGGAATAGTAAACATCTCTAATTCTACTATTTCTGATAACACGGCGGTGCAGAGTGGCGGCGGTGTTAGCTTAGGTGGTCCAGAAAGCTCAAGTATCACAAACAGCACCATAACGGGTAACGCAACTATGAATAGTGGTATTGGCGGCGGCGGTATTGAGGTCAATAGCGGCGCAAGCCTTGAACTGAGCCACAGTATAGTTTCTGGTAATTCAGGGCCAAGAAATTCAGAAATATTTGTTGCATCAACCTCAACGATCGACACCGCCTTTAATGTGCTTGGCTCAAGCAGCACAACTAATGCAGACGCTTTTTCAATTGGGTTTGTACCTAGCAACTCTGATATTGATGCTACTAGCACTAATGGAAGCGGGGGCATCGATCTAAGCGATATTATAAATACCCAATTGGCCGACAACGGTGGCTCCACACCAACGCACAATTTGGCGCTAAACAGTGTGGCTATAGATGCAATAGACGATGCTACCATTTGCGGGCAAGAAGACCAACGAGGTGAGAGCCGAGGCGATGTATCTATGGGCTGTGATATTGGTGCGGTTGAGTACTTACCAAGCAATCAAGATATCGTAGTGACTTCTTCATTGAGTAACGGTAGTGATGGCTGCAATCTCTCAAATGCGATCGCCAGTGTTAATACCAATCGACAAACCGGCAACTGTATTGCGGGTGGTGTTGATGACATCATTAGTTTTGCTGATAACATCGACATCATTGCTTTATTGAATGTCCCGTCACTAATACGCTCAGATGTGACCGTCCAAGGCAATGGCGTCATTATTGATGGACAAGGGCAACGACGGCTACTTGAAGTCAGTGATGGTGGCAGTGCTGTTATTAACAACCTCACGTTACGTAATGGCAGTAGTTCGTCTTACGGCGGCGCAGGGCTTTTGCTCGCCCGCGGTGGCAATGCCATACTTAACAATAGTTCTGTGATAGATAATCAGTCCGCAGGCACTGGTGGTGGTATAAGAATATTTCGTAACTCTCGTTTGCAAGTGATTAACTCTACTATAACGGACAATACTAGCGTTTCTTTTGGAGGCGGAATTCGGGTTGATGATTCTATCTTAGATATATCAAGCTCGACTATCTCGATGAATGCCGTTAGCACTAATTCGAACATTTTTGGCGGCGGTATTTCAGCTGTCAACAACAGTGTTGTAGCATTAAGTAGTAGCACGGTGTTGGCTAATTCGGCTAACAGTGGCGGCGGCATTAATGTTGACAACAGCAGTCTCAGCTTGACTAACAGCACGGTGTCAGAAAATCGTGCCGAACTTTATGGCGGCGGCATTAATGGCAGCAACAGCAGTGTTAGCTTGACTAATAGTACGGTGTCAGAGAATTTTTCGGTTTTTGGAGGTGGAGGTATTAGCATCCGTAGCAGTGGCAGTAGTTTGAGCCTGAGTAACAGCATAGTGTCGGGAAATTATGCGACTAATGATGGTAACGAGATTGTCTTATTCAGCTCGTACTCTATAAGCGACAGCTTGTTAGGTAGTAGTATAAGTAGTGGCAACTCTGCATTTTATGGTTTCACGCCGTCTAGTACCGAAAATATTATTGCTACCTACGACGGTAATCAACCCACCGCCTTAAGGTCTATTTTAGGTGCCTTGCAAAACAATGGTGGGTCAACGCAAACTCATGCTCTGGTCGCTAATAGCCCGGCCATTAATGCAGCCAACAACGGCGCCTGCCCCGCAACAGATCAACGCGAAGAAACACGCGATAATCAATGTGATATAGGCGCATTTGAATTTATTGAAGAAGAACCTATTGAAGAAGAGTCCTTTTTTGTGGTGCCACTACCGAATGGCAAATCGGTGATTTTTAGTTTGTAGGGTTTGGATCAACTATAAAAAATAACAAACCCGACAGGGAAGCAATCATAAAAGAAAGAATGAAAGGGAACTTAATGAGACAGCCATCATTAGAATTGATTGACCAAGTCATTGTTCGATCCGTGAACTCGCGCACGCCCTTGGTTCTAATCAAGCGGCCCACTTTTCATGTTTGCATCAAAAGCATTTATAGCAAACCGGTGGTGTAAAACGGCGAACTATAGCTCTGCTTGTCATTTATTGCTCTAGAAAACAGTGCGGTCGATAGTAAGTAGAGACAGCTAACGCCTACCAGAATGCCCAAAAACTACCTCTCAATGTTCACAAACGTCTCAACTTCGTTCACAAACGTCTCAACATGGCGTTTTGGCCTAGCCTGCGAGGCGTTAAGGCTATAGATTCGGCTCTCGAGAAAAGTTCAAATGAGTCAGACCAATAATTCAGTAGTGACTAAATATGATGAAAACAATAATGAACAAAGTGTGTTTGCTGGCCCTAAGCCTTAGCTGCTTCGTCAGCGCACCGCTGGCAATTGCTCAAAGTAACTCGGCGGCAGCATTGGTGCCGGTAATCTCTTTGTTGTTAGAAGAAGAGCAAGACCCCTGCATTACGCCAATTCGTGTTGGCAGTGTCGTGTTTGGCAGGCTTAGTGATGAATGCCCACCAACATCACGCTCGGATTCTGATGCTGCAGCCTACTTCAGCTTTACTCACACTGGCGGGCCACTGTACATTGAGTCACTCAGCGACTCTCCCAATAGTTTCCAAAGCACATTGAATTTGCTAAATGGTCGCGGTCGCGGTGACCCAGAAGTGTTCGTTAGAACACCTGAAAATGGCTCATTCAGAGGAGAGGGCAATGGCTTTGGTAGTGGCAGGGCAATTTCATTGGTAAGGTATATAAGTGGAGGAAGTACTCCAAATGGGTTGCCTGCCGGTCAATACACCATTGAAGTCGGCTTTAGAGCATCAACTTCAGGTGATCAGCGCGGGTTTACCTTGTCAGTGTATGGAGATTTAGTCACCGCTCGAGCAACTGGGCGTTTAAACGATACAGGAATTGCCGGAGCAGGACAGGGCAGCGCGACTTATTTCTCAAATTGTGTGGAGATTTCTTCAACCCTTCCTCCACAAGACTGCCATTTTGGTCGCGATAGCGATCCAAACCTTGGAAGAGATAACGTCGCCATACCTAATGTTGAGTTTGGTAGTGATAACGACGGGCAAGACGGCTTTAGTTTTCTAAAAGTGGGCGCTTCAGGCGAGCCATTGCCAGCAAGTACCATCCCACTCCACGCCTGTGTCAAAGATAATGTTACCGGCCTAATGTGGGAGGTTAAAACCGATGATGGCGGTCTGCATGACGCTGGCCATACCTACACGTGGTATAACACCAATCCAAACGAAAACGGCGGTGCTAGTGGTGTGCAAAACGGTGGAATTTGTTCAGATTCAGCCTGCGACACTCAAAGCTTTGTTGGAGCCGTGAACGCCGCCGGCTTGTGCGGCTACAACGACTGGCGCATGCCAACGGTGACTGAGCTGCAAGGCTTATTGAACTATAACAACGTGGGTAACGGAAATACTCTTGATAGTGAATTTTTCCCACATGCTACTAATACATTTTTCTGGTCGGCGTCGCCGGATGCCTTTAGTACGAGCTTCGCGTGGGGTGTTGGCTTCAGCTTCGGTATTGTTAGCGTCAATAGCCGTCGCATTGAGCGAGGTGTTCGCTTAGTGCGCGGCGGGCAGTGATTTTTTTGTTTTTTGCATTTTTTAATAGACTATGAAACGAGAGAACCTGCCTATATGGCGCTGTTTACAGCAAATGCTGGTGCAAGTAGAGCTAAGTGTGAAAGGGTTTTC
>CAKZRZ010000041.1 GCA_937918955.1 uncultured Arenicella sp. | reverse complement strand
ACGCCTAACATCGCATGCTGATCTGAAATACATGATCGCGCTAAATGATATTTAACTCGATCTTCCAACAGAGCTGGCGAAGTAATTTCCTCAGACTGTTCAGCGAGCAAGTCCGATTGGACCGCACATGCAAAGCCAATATAGTTAAAACAGTGTAAATAGGCAGCGCTCGGAACCGGTTTGAAAACTGGCTCTAGACCGAGCGGCGAAGCATCTTCAGCAATCTGATAATCGTGATCAGTGTAAACGAACTTTGGCTTAACACCGTTTTGCTTAGCCGCTTTCTTAATCGCTTGTTTTAGCATCAAAATTGCAGGCGAGCGGAGACGGTCACTGCGTTTTAAGGCGATCACATAGTCAGTTTGCTCCGGTATCTCTTGGTCTGCGAGAATTATGTTGTCGGGCTGAACTAATAAGTCTTCGATTTCTTGGCGTTGTTCTTCGTGCTCAATCAATACCGTGATGTTCACGCCTCTACCGAGCCATGAAAGCTGCTTTCCAAAACCTTGAAAACGCTGCCACCAATTAATGTCTTCTAAATAACTATCGCCACCACGTGCGGGGGCATAAAACTGAAGCAAATTGCTTGAAAGTTCGAAGTTGTCTTGAAACTGCATAATCAACATCTTGAAAATGACTTTCAGACCAAAAAAGTCGCGTAAGTAGCGCGCGCAAATGAGCAAAATTCTCAAGCGCCCTTCAAAGCTTGAAACTCGTGCTAATCGCTCAAATTCTGCTGACTCGCTATGTGCCACCATCTTGCCGCTTGGCAAATAGATCAACATGCGGTTTCGGCCGGAGTGAAAACCAATTAATTGGCGTTCAATCTGCTTACCCTTGGCATCTTCGATAATGATTCTAGGCGTATGGTCGATGTTACCTTGCACCGAAAATTCGGTGATATACCAACCGGCTTGTAGCGTAATCGGAGCCACTCCGAAATTCACCACTGACCACGAAGACTCTAGCTTATTATTAAGCTTAATCAATTGCTTACGAATACTCATAAATCTAATACTTAAACGCGGTATTAAGCTGAAAAGAATGCAGCATTAAAACGAAGTCTTCCCGAAAATACGGCGAATGCCACTAAGAAGGCGCCAACCAATTGAGTTGCTCATAATCTCAACTCGGGCTTCCAAGCTTGCTGAATGTGACTTCAATTGAATGATTTCAGCGTTCAAATGGCGCTCCATCTTTTCATTGATTTGCAAAGCGCTTTCAGCGGAAATTCGCGCTTTGGGAATTTCATAATTAAGCGGCACTATTGGATAACTCTGAGCGCGAAAATCACAGACACGATCGACGCTATTCGAATCATCCGATAGAGCGATTAAAAAGGAATTAGAGTGCTCTCCAAGTGATCCGGTTTGTGCTAGGCCTTGCCATATACGGTGTTCTTGCTCGCCAGCGTCAAAGGCAGAACTATAATCGCGAGACGCACGCCCCTCAAGTAAGGAAGCTGCCTCGGCATCAGTGTCCTTGAGCACCGCCGTTGGTACTTTGTAGTCAGGGAACGGATACATGAACTCGATACACTTGAACAACGCAGCGTGCTCACGCCACTCTTGTTGGCTATAGGTTCTTATACCTGTTGAATTTGGGTAATCCTCTAGGCCCACATAAGGAACAGCGTAGTGATCTTCACTCGCGCCTAAAAGGTATTTCAATCCTAAGCGGTTTTCGATCGCGACCAAAACTACGCCCGCTTGTTTAGCCGCGCGCTTGCCTAAGCTGAGTAAATCAGACAAGGCTTTTTGGTCGCTGTCGCGCTTAGAAAAACGGCCGGCGTACTCGGTAACACCAACAAACAGTACTAGATCATAATAATTTTCAGGGAACTCTATTTCATTGAAGTTCGCGGTACTGATGGTCACGTTATCCAAATCTCGGCAGCGCAATGCCGCTAAGCCTGCACGGCTTGGGCTACCTTCAACCGAATCAACGATAAAGCCTTCTTGCTCACCTAAGTAACGGGTAATCGAACCACATCCGCAGCCTAACTCTAAGACTCTAATCTCACCGTTATCTTTATGATTGGCAGCGCGCAGATTCAACGGTCGCAATAAGTTCGCGCGACTATTCGATAAATGATACTCCGTAGGCCAGTCAATTATTTGATCTTGCAACTCAGACGAATCACAAGATAAATCCTCAGCTTTGCTAAGTATTTGATAAAGCGTAGCTTCAGACTCTTCACCGTCTGAATAGTCGAAACCCCGTTCAACGCTATCTACTTGAAAAACACCATCGAGTCGTTGGGAAAAGCCATTAACTTTAACCAGCTTGCTGATTCTAGTTTGGTTCACGATGCCTCCTTACTCTCATCGAAGTCTTCTTCAACGAGCTTGATTTCGCCGTCCAATGCAGCAAAACCAAACGCATCATTAGTATCGTTGATGTGCAAATGGATCATGTCGTAACGCCGATCTACTGGTATCGAGTCTTTAGATTCGTGATCCTGTGCGACGCCTAGGGAGATAAAGTAGTCGCCGGCGAGTAAGTTCAAGGTGAGTTTATAATCGAGGCTCACCAAGTCACCAGCAGCCTGGCTGCTAGGTAAATCACCTATCAAACGAGAGTTTGTGCCGAACACGGCGCTGCCATCATTGGTTTTTACCGTAATTCCATAAATAAGATCATCGACATCGTTTTCAAATAACACTGACACTCGAATTACGATGCTGTCTCCGCGTTGAACCAAGCCTGTTGTTGGGGCTCCATTCTGAAAGACCTGATAGTGACAGATTTTAGCTCGACCATCGCCCCAGCGCTCTTCATTGACGTTATAGCTAGCTTGCTGCAGACAATTATCAATCGTTGGATCAAACTCCAATTGATAGTCACTGCCGCTGATTTTAGTTGAAGGTTCTACAGTTGCATCTGAGGAGAACATCATTTCAAGATAGGCTTGAACGACCTGCTTCGGGCTCCCGGTAAGCTTAAGCTCGCCTTCGTCAAGCATTATCGCGCGATCACAATGTTGCAACACGCTGTCGGTCGAGTGCGTTACGAACAAGATCGAAACGCCCTGCTCTTTTAGCTGATCTATTCGTCGAAAACACTTACGTGCAAAACGAACATCGCCTACCGCTAACGCCTCATCGACAATCAAGATGTCAGGGTTCATGTTAATCGCAACGGCAAATGCCAATCTCACAAACATGCCGCTTGAGTACGTTTTTACCGGACGATGTAAAAAATCGCCAAGGCCAGAGAACTCAACGATATCCGGCATTTTTTCGTGAAACTCTTCGCGGCTCAGCCCCATTATAGAGGCATTTAAACGCGCATTTTCTAAGCCTGTAAATTCAGGATTAAAGCCTGCACCTAGTTCTAACAATGCTGATATACGCCCTGTAGTTTGGCAACTTCCAGAGGTTGGCTTCAGAATGCCTGTTATCACTTGCAATAGAGTAGATTTGCCAGAGCCATTCTTACCGACAATACCAACCGTTTCACCTTTATAAACCTCAAGATCAACCCCGTTTAGCGCCCAAAATTCTTTAAAATACTGCTTTTGAGGCCTAAAGCTTTGCCATAAACGATGTATCGGCTTTTGGTACGATTGATAGCACTTGGTAACACTATCTACGGTAATCACAGGCGTTTTGTGATCGACGCGAGGCGCACTTTGACTTCGGCTCTCTTGGGCCGCTTCAGCTTGCATACTGGCCGGCGCTTGATCTTTAAGATAATTAGATGACATCTGCAAACCCATCCCGCGTTCGTTGGAACAACCAAGTACCGACGAACAACATTGCAAAGGAACCAATGGTATAGAGACCTAATAACTCCCAATCAGGAAGTTGACCAAACAACATTACCGCACGCAACTGCTCTACGATAATAGTCAGTGGGTTTAGCCAAAGTACATAAGGCTGCAGTACCTCAGGTATGCGCTCAAACGGGAAGACGATTGAACAGAGAAACATCAACACCGTCATCATCACGCCAACAATTTGCCCAAGGTCGCGAATATAGACGCCCATCACGGCTAAAAACCACGACAAGCCTACCAGAAACACTATAAACGGAAACAGTACGACTGGCGCCAAAAGCATGGTTAAATGCAGTGAATTGCCGCTAAGCAGATAGATAGTAAGAAGAATCAGCGTTCCCAGAAACATATGAAAAACAGCATTAGCAATATTCACTAAGGCTAAGATTTCTAAAGGAAAAACAACTTTCTTCACATATTGTACATTGGATGTAATCGAAGCCACGGATGAGGTGACAACTTCAGTCATCAAACTGTGGCATAAAAGCCCGGCGAATAGAATCAAGCCGAAGTCGATGTTCTCTTGGCCTTCAACACCCCACTTCACTCTCATCACCATCCCAAACACAAAGGTGTAAACCAAGAGCATTAAAATCGGGTAAAAGAACGCCCAAAGAAAGCCTAATTGAGACCCGCGATAGCGCTGCTCAATGTCACGCTTAAGCATTTGTAAAAACAAATACTTGTTGCTAAAAAGGCTGGTAAACATACTCAACATCTAATTTCTCAGTCGCTAGCTTAGTGCTAATGAACTAGTCAATGCTCAAAAATTGATGCTTATTGTCGAGAATCGCACGTAAGTAACGACCATAGCCGCTCTTACCGTATTGATCCGCCGCTTTTTCTAGTGCCTCTTCGCCAATATACCCCTTTCGAAACGCGATCTCTTCGAGGCATGCAACTTTAAGACCTTGGCGGTTCTCTATTGTTTCAATAAACATAGATGCTTGAAGTAAGGACTCATGAGTGCCCATATCGAGCCAAGCTAAGCCGCGACCAAACACCTGCACAGACAAATCGCCCCACTCCAGATACTGCTTATTAATGTCGGTGATTTCTAACTCGCCGCGCTCAGAAGGTTTGATATTTTTGGCAACATCGACCACGCGATTGTCGTAGAAATAGAGACCGGTAACCGCGTAATTAGATTTTGGCTCAGCGGGCTTTTCTTCAAGACTTAAAGCATTCCAATGATCATCAAACTCGACAACGCCATAGCGCTCTGGGTCGTTCACGGGGTACGCGAAAACAGTTGCGCCACTTTTTTGTTCACCTGCATGCATTAAGTTTTTACTTAAATCAGCGCCATGAAAGACGTTATCGCCTAAAACAAGCGCACAATCATCTTTACCAATAAACTCCGAACCAATAATGAACGCTTGTGCTAAGCCATCGGGCGACGGTTGCACCGCATAAGAGATATTGATGCCCCACTGCGAGCCATCACGCATCAGTTGTTGAAAGCGAGGCGTGTCTTGTGGGGTTGATATGATCAACACCTCTTTTATTCCTGCAAGCATCAACGAAGACAAGGGATAATAAATCATCGGCTTGTCGTAAACAGGCAATAGTTGCTTTGATACCGCTTGCGTCACTGGATGTAAGCGCGTACCGGAGCCTCCAGCTAAAATAATTCCTCTCATGGTCACGTCCTCTCGTGAAAACTATTGCTTAATTAGAGCCTAAACGACTGCCACTATAATCGCCGGATACCTTGGCAATCCATTCAGAATTCGATAA
>CAKZRZ010000040.1 GCA_937918955.1 uncultured Arenicella sp. | reverse complement strand
GACAACCCGCGTTTAGTGTTTGTTGATGGATTGCTTGATGCCAAAGCGTCAACAGGCATCGGCGATAATGTGACTCGCTTGCAAGACTCCTTTAGCGAAGTAGAAAACGAGTTTGGCTCTGCACTACCGGAGAGCCAGCATGGCTTTACTGCGCTGAATACAGCCTACGCACAAGACGGTTATGTATTAGCCTTAGGCTCTGGCCAAGTGCTGGATAGCGTTTTAGAAGTCGTATTCGTATCACAAAGCGCTGACACGGTAAGCCATACTCGCAATTTAATTATCGCTGGGGCTAACAGCAAATGCACTATTGTTGAACGCCATATCGGCGTAGACGGCACCGTGTATCTGAATAACGTCGTTACTGAAATTATCGCTTGCGACAATGCTCACGTAGATCACTACAAAATCCAGCAAGAATCAAACGACGCCTTCCACATGGGCGGCGTGTTCATTAACCAAGCCAAGAGTTCGCAAGTTAAAAATCACAATATCGCTTTAAGTGGTTTGGTAACGCGTAACGACATCACCACCAATTTATTGGGCCAAGGCGCGCACATGGAAATGAACGGTTTGGTTGTCGGACAAGGTCGTCAACACATTGATAACCACACTGAAGTGAATCACGCCGTGCCAAATTGTACTAGTGATGAATACTACAAAACGGTGTTAGACGATCATTCGCGAAGTGTGTTTCGTGGCCGCATTATCGTAGCCGAAGACGCACAGCTGACCAACGCTGACCAACAGAACAATAACCTTTTGTTGTCAGATAACGCCGAAGCCGACTGCAAGCCTCAGCTTGAAATTTACGCTGATGACGTTAAGTGCTCGCACGGTGCGACGGTTGGTCAGCTCGACCCAGTGTCACTGTTCTATTTAAAGTCTCGCGGAATCAACGAGGCGTCGGCCAGTGCTCTACTCACCTTCGCTTTCGCCAATGAAGTAATCGAGCGAATTGAAGTAGAGAGCGTGCGTCAAGAGCTGACGAAATTAATCGCTGGCGAACTATTAAGCGGTTTGGAAGAGCTGGTATAAGCTCATTGTAGAGGTAAGTATGACGATTGCAGCGCATGATTTTTCGACTAAGAAAACCAGCGAAGAGTTTGATATCGAACGTATTCGCGCCGATTTTCCAATTCTCGACCAGCAAATTTCGGGGCATCAGTTAGCGTACTTAGACAATGGCGCGTCAACGCAAAAGCCACGCCAAGTCATTGACGTTATCAAAGAATTCTACGAGAACGATAACTCAAATGTGCATCGCGGAATCCACACACTGAGCCAGCGCGCGACAGACCGATTTGAGGCAGCGCGTAAAACCGTTCAGCACTTCATTAATGCGCAAAGTGACGCCGAAGTTATTTTCACTCGCGGCACCACTGAAGCCATCAATTTGGTGGCGCAAAGTTTCGTGCGCGATTCATTTGAAACTGGCGACGAGATTTTAATCTCTGCCATGGAACACCACTCGAACATTGTGCCTTGGCAAATACTCGAGCAACAAATCGGCGTCAAACTAAAAGTGATTCCGATTAACGATAAAGGTGAGCTACTTTATGACGAGTTTGAAAAACTGCTGAGCGAAAAAACTAAGTTACTTGCCGTTACTCAGCTTTCAAACGCGCTCGGCACGATCCCGCCGTTGAAAAAAATGATTGATGCCGCTCATGCCGTTGGCGCCAAGGTGTTGGTCGACGGCGCGCAAGCGATTGCGCACACGCACGTTGACGTACAAGCCTTGGATTGCGATTTCTACGCTTTCTCGGGTCATAAAATTTTCTCGCCGACAGGTATCGGCGTATTGTACGGTAAGCGAGATTTACTTGACGCGATGCCGCCTTATCAAGGTGGTGGCGATATGATCAAAGTGGTGAGCTTTTCAGGTACCGAGTTCAATGAGCTGCCGTATAAGTTCGAAGCCGGCACACCAAATATTGCAGGCGCGATTGGCTTAGCGGCAGGCTTAGACTACGTCAGCGAAGTCGGTATTAATGCCATCGCCGAATACGAACATGAACTGCTTGAATACGCTACCGCAAAAATGCTTAAGGTTGATGGCTTGCGGATTATTGGCACCGCTGCCGAAAAAGCCAGCATTTTATCTTTTGAAATCGATGGCGTGCACGCATCTGACCTAGGCACACTGCTCGATTCACAGGGCGTAGCCATACGCGTTGGCCATCATTGCGCAATGCCCGTAATGGAGTTCTTTGGCGTAAGCGCTACTACTCGTGCCTCGTTGGCGTTCTATAACAATAAGGCCGATATCGACGCCTTAGTAGCGGCGGTTAACCGCGCCGTAAGCATGCTGAAGTAAGTTCAGTGCCAAATCAATTAACAACTTAGCCGAATAACAGCTAAATCGTTTTTAAAAAGGTAACCGTGATGAGCGATACTCTTACTCCCTATATTGTCCCCGCTGAGAAAAGCGATGACACCGCCGAAGCGCCAAAGGGCCCTCGTACGCCAGAAGAGCTAGGCCCAGATATTATCGAAGCCTTGCGCACCGTTTACGACCCTGAAATTCCGGTCAACATTTACGACCTAGGCCTGATCTACGATTTCAAAGTTGATGAAAACTTTTTTGTCGACGTTAGCATGACGCTGACTGCTCCAGGCTGCCCAGTTGCCGAAACTTTTCCAGGCTTTGTTGAAAACGCGGTTAAGAGTGTGGTCGGCGTTTCAGACGCTCGCGTAGAACTCACTTTTGAACCGCCATGGACTATGGCCAACATGTCGGAAGAAGCCAAACTTGAGCTAGGCATGATCTAACATTGGATGACCTAACAATGGACAAGCCACAAATGATTCAAGTACTCGAAGATGCCAAGCTTGCGCATGACGCTGGCGACTTTGTAAACGCACTTAAATTTTACGAGTATTTTTTTGATCATTCATTAGATGAAGACCCTTATGCATTTTATGGGGCACGTTTATCACATTGCTTAAACGGTTGGGGCGATTTGGCTGAAGTTTTCCCAGGCGCCAAAAATCGCTTAGATGCTAAAAAGCGTGAAGTATTAGAAGTGTATTTGGAAGGTCGTGACCCCGAGCGATTTCACGATTACCTAAGCATTTGCCGAGTACTAGGCATTGAGAGTGATGCCCTCGAGCAGTTCTTAGCCTTGCATCATAGCGAGCCCAAATCAGCCGCCAAGCTCAGCAAATTTTTATGGAACGACTTAATCAATGCCGAGCAATGGGATGTTTGTAGCTCATTAATGGAGCAAGCTCCACAAAAAATGGATGAGTTGTTTGCAGTCTATGATGAAGCATCGCGCCTCAAAGAGTTTGACCCGTCATTTGACAATCCGCGCTTTGAGCAACATATTGTGGATACCCTACTGGGTGATGTTCAGAAAGTCGTAATGGTATTGCGCTATGCGGATCGAAGTAGCGACATCGCGGTGATTCAACGACAATTTTACCAAGGCATTGAAAGCCGAGATCACTCTGAGTTAAGTAAACAAGTGCATGCGAAAGCGTCATTTTTATTCGCAGGCCATTAAATTAGAAACACGAGATTAACAACATGACTAACATTAGCGACAATACTGTAAACGGCCTCTACTATCGACAGTGGCAGGCAGAAAACAGTAAAGCGGTGGTGATGTTAGTGCATGGTTTAGGCGAGCACTGTCAACGGTATGAGCACCTAGCGGCGCATCTCAATTCTGAAGGATATTCACTAAGCTCGATGGACCTTCCTTGTCACGGAAAGTCAGAAGGGCCTCGAGGCCATGTTGATAGCTTTGATGTATATCAAGATGCCGCTCTAGAGCTTTATAAGCTAACTCGAGAAAATTTTCCTGACCAGTCTGTGTTTCTTTTAGGGCATAGCATGGGCGGTTTGATTGCTACTCATTTATTACTAGACCACCAAGATAAGTTTCAAGGCGCATTACTCTCAGGCGCCGCGATTCAAAGCCCTCAAGAACCACCTGCTTGGCAAGTCGCGGTGATTAAGGGAATCGCCAAACTCTTTCCCAAAGCTAAAATGATCGCACTTGATGCCTCTGCAGTCAGCCGTGACCCAAAGGTTGTTGAAGACTACATGAGCGACCCACTTATCAGTCACGAAAAACTGTCGGCACAGTTTTTGGTCAGCATGACCAATACGATGGAGCAGTGTAAAGATGAGGCTGACAAAATCAGTTTGCCAATCAAAGTAATGCACGGCTCAGCCGACGTAATGACCGCACCCGAAGGTTCACAGCTTCTATACCATGGGGTGTCGTCCAGTGATAAAGAAATCACTTTATACGACGGCCTTTATCACGAAATATTTAACGAACCCGAAGGTGAGAGTATCTTCGCTGAAATGGTAACTTGGATGGATCAACGACTTTAATTGCTCAGGAGTAAATAGCAAGCACGGCACCTGCTGGGTCGCGTATTACATAGTAAGTTTCGCCACCCATAACGGTCGGCCCTTTGATTAGCTGGCCACCTAATTCCACTACCTTTTTAGCACTCGCGTCGACATCACCTACTCGCACATACATTAGCCATTGCGATGGCAAATCAGCATTAGCTGCGCGCGCATGACAGACGCCAGCAACGGTGTCACCACTCTCTAGGTTCATATTAAAATCATCATAATCGCCCATCGATACGGCTTGCTTTTTCCATCCAACAACATCCGCATAGAAGTCACTGACTCCCACCGCATCCTTAACAGTGAGATCTCGCCACTCAATAGCACCAACAGTTTTTTTGACGTCTCTCATAATATCACCTCATTTTCGATTGAGTGTAGCATTACATCATAGCTACATTTTTTTGCTAACATCG
Source organism: uncultured Arenicella sp. (assembly GCA_937918955.1). Taxonomy (GTDB): domain Bacteria; phylum Pseudomonadota; class Gammaproteobacteria; order Arenicellales; family Arenicellaceae; genus Arenicella. The sequence continues at coordinate 2,185 of CAKZRZ010000040.1, read as the reverse complement.
AGCAATGGTCGAACTCAACAAAAATGATTCTCAAACGAGAATAGTCATTACCGCCAATCGATCGATGTCATGGGAAACTAACAAAAAGATCTTGGCATTTATGTTCCTGGTCAATATGGTCATCGCGCTTAGCTGGACGGCCATGGGCGCTTGGATGGTACTGCCCTTTGCTGGCCTAGAAATTTTGCTTGTTGGCATTGGCATGTATTACGTTTCATGGAAACTGAGTTTCAAGGAAATTTTACTGTTTGAAGCTGAATCACTGATTGTGCAAAAAGGTGTCTACTATCCAAAACAAGAATGGCATTGGGGAGTAACTCAAACTACGCTAATAAAACGCCCGAGCAAATACCGTTTGTCAGCGCCTACACTTTTTCTTGAACATCAAAATCATCGTATTGAAATCGGTGAAGCACTAAACCGCAGTGAAAAAAAGCAATTACGCGAGCATTTGATTAGCTTAGGTTTGACCATGCGTGTGATTTCGACGCAGTGAGGTTCATAACACTGATTACTTTTGTGAGCCTCCTAGGTGCTTGCTCTAAACCACTTAGCGACGCTGAAGATTACCTAAATCGACTCGAGAACGTACTTGATCGTAAAGCCGATACTTCATTAAGCGCCGACCTCATTGCCAGCTTTCCAAATCACAAAGAGTTGAAAATACAATCGCCTCTATTTGAGCTGAGCATCAGGGAGTTTCTCGGAATGCGCCAGTGTCGCTTGCACACTATTGTCGCTCAAAGAAACAGCCAACTTGGCAAGGTAGCCACCGATTCTCAACGCCTCTTTAATGATCTTGAAATCCTATCTCTGGGACCCAACTGTATCGCAAAACTGAGTGATTCTAGTCTGGCTAAGAAGCTCTCGAGCTTCATCGCTAAAAAGGAAGCGCATCTCAACGCCGCCACCTGGCAGGCTATTCTTGCATCGAAAGAACACCGAAGTTTTTGGCACGACAAACGCTTTACCAAAGACTACCCAAATGATCTTGCGCTCAAACTCACTCACGAGCTACGGGTGTTAAGCCGTTTTGTAGCTGCGATCCAAAATGGAGAACGTGAGTTTTCAAAGCAATATCAAGATGAAGTAGAAAGAGCGCTCGGACAACTTCGTCTTGGTGACGGAGGTCACTTATTTGCTCAATTCGCCGAGCTTAGAAGCACCCTAGAACACGCCAACTCGGTCATAAAAAAACGGCTAAACTCACCGCTTTGCCGCAAGCAACAAAGCACGCAACAGGCCAAGTACTTTAGCAACGTGGTAAACCAATATTTTATCGGCAGAGTTCAAGCTCATGCAGTCAAGCTTGAACAGCGAGCTCGAGAGGTGATGCCATTGGTCGACGACATCGAAAAGCGCCTATTAGCCTATGCAACACCAGAGTATAAAAATTGGGCACTCGCCCGAGACAAACAATTAGAAAAAGGCCGAGCGGCGACACTCAAACACGCCAAGTTAATCCAAGAACTCTATCAACAATGCGGCTTAGTTCCTGGCATGCCCAAAGACTAAGAGCCATCAGCTCATTTAATAAGCCATCAGCTCAATCTAAAGCCCTTAGCGAATTCTTCTAAAAAGCTGCACCATTAAAAAACCAACCAAGGCTCCACCCAAGTGCGCAAAATGCGCGATGTTACTGCCAAAGATCGAAAAACCGGTTACACCGGCGGTGAGATCAATAAGCAATAAAACCGGCACAAAATGCTTTGCTGCAATAGGCACCGGAAAGAAAATCAACATGATCTTAAAATTAGGATAATTAAGAGCAAAGGCTACCAATAGGCCATAGATTGCTCCCGATGCTCCTAGTGTAGCTCCCCAAAACGGGCCAAAAATCAGATAATCCAGAAGAAAAGAAATGAGTGCCGCGCCGACTCCACAGGCGAGATAGAAAATGACAAACCGTGTTTCCCCCCACTGCTGCTCTAAGATACGACCGAACGACCATAGTGCGAGCATATTAAACGCTAAATGGGCAACCCCTCCATGTAAGAATAAGTGCGTGATAAGCTGCCATGGTTTAAAACGTGTACCTTCAAAGTAATAGAGCTCAAAGCCCGTATATGCATTGGCAAACAGACCTTGCTGAATACCAAAAAAGACCAAAATATTGATCAAAATGAGACGATTGGTCATGCTTTGTAGTAGTTCTTTAATATCAGGCATAGTTGTTATGGCTTAG
>CAKZRZ010000039.1 GCA_937918955.1 uncultured Arenicella sp. | reverse complement strand
CGAAAAAAGGTTGACCAGAGGCATTTAAGTAAAGATAATCACGCCTCGTTTGAGTAAGGGCCGTTAGCTCAGTTGGTAGAGCATCTGACTTTTAATCAGGTGGTCGGGCGTTCGAGCCGCCCACGGCCCACCACTCAAATGAATAAACCGCCTTCTGGGCGGTTTTTTTATTTGTGGTGTTGATCAATTCAAGGCCGACGCCAGTGTTCGAAAAAATCACTTGGGGTGAATTTCAACGGCCATAGGCCGGTCGCGTAGAGACGCGACTCAGGGAAGGGGAGCACCGTAACTCATGGCTCAAATGAATAGTTAGCTTAGAGCGGGCTTTTTTGTGTCTATTCACAAAATTGGCAAATATTGCAGTATTCAGCCTAGGAATGACTTGAGTTTGCAAAGGTAAGAAAAATTGGCTTTATTTGTTCGAAAGTTAAAATGTAGACGTAGACAGCTAGCGCAATCAACTAATTAATTATCTTTGCTTCACGGGCACGCTCAGTATATGAGCGAGATACGGGTACTCTCTCACCAGACTTTAGTATTAAACTGTGTTTGCCATTTTCTTTCACCATCTCAGAAATACCCTTGCGGGAAACCCACCATGACCGGTGTATTTGCAATCCATCTATCTCATTTAGTTCTTTTAGCGCATCGGAAAGCCTCATTAAGATAAGCTCTTTACCTTGACTGGTGTGGGCTTGAACATAATGATCTTCGGATGATACTGCATATAATTCAGCGGCTTGATATTCAACGGATAATCGTTGCATGAATCTAAAACCAGGAGCGAGCTTATCTTGGCTTTGTGGTTTTGAAGAGCTTTTAGAACCTGGAATCCAGCCCAATGTCACAAAAAGCATATACATGCAGCTGTGAATAAAAATAGAGACAACTAAGGCTGAAAAATATTGAGCGGGCCAATTCAATAATGGCCAGCTGCCGCTTAGGCCACCGCTATAAGCCGCAATCGCAATAGGGACGGGCAGCGCAGCAAGTGCGGATTGCACAAAAATTTTAGTTAGAGTATGTGTGTGTTTAAGTCGCCCTGTTAATACTATTGGCAAACTACATAAGCCGGCTATGGTGCCCGTGGAGATTAGCGATACCCAGTAAACTATACGTATAGGCAGGCTCATATTTCGATTATCGTAGACGCCAAAAAATGCGAACAATATGCTAAAAACTAGGATAGCGGCCATGCAGATGGCAACTTGTTGTTTGCTAATCAATTTAATCACTGTGTTTCGCGCTTCGTGAATTGAAAGTAACGCATTTGACGAATAAATCCAACCTCTCGCGAATTACTTACCCATTTATCAAAAAAGCTGAGATAGGCTTTTCGCATTACATTTTTTTGAGCCACTGCGGGGTAACACAATGTTCAGACTCAACTTACTTTCCTTGTTTCTATTACTGCTTGTTAGCGTTCTATTCCAGCCTTTCGTTTCGGCTAAAGACTCAAGTCGGTCAACCTATTTTACCGAGCAGCGCGTTTCAAGAATCGACAAGTATGTGGAACAAAGCATGCGGGAAAACCGGGTTCCTGGTGTTGCAATTGCATTGCTAGAGTCAGGAAAGGTTGTGCATTTAAAGGGCTTCGGCTCGGCAGATCAACTTGGCCGAAAGGTAACACCACAAACACCGTTTCAAATCGCGTCGGTTACCAAGTCTTTTACTTCACTTATTGTGCTACAACTTGAGCGTGAGGGTAAGTTGCAATTGAACGACTCGGTGACTAAATACATACCTTGGTTCGAAACGTCCAAACCAAAGCAAGCCAGTAAAATAACAATCCGAAATCTGTTGCAACATAATAGTGGTTTATCAACCTTTTCTGGAAATCAGACACAAAATAGTGTCTATCGCGGTGCCGATGCAACTCAACTAGCGGTGAAAAAGTTAGTCGGAACCAAGCTGGTTAATGACCCCGGTGAGGAATTCAATTACTCGAATGCAAACTATCATTTAGCCACACATCTTATAGAGTTGCTTGAGAACAAACCGTTTGAGCAAGTGGTAAGCGAGCGAGTATTGATGCCTCTTGAAATGAAAAATAGCTATGTGCAGATTCCGGTCGCTGAAAGCCAAGAAGAAGCAATTGGTTTTCCACATTGGTTCGGCTTTCCGTTAGAGCGTAAATTTATTTTGGGGCGCATGAAAATGGGTGATGGAGGTCTATCCGCAAGTGCCGAAGACATGGCTGCTTATGTGGCTGCGGTGTCAGAAACTAATGCGAGAGTGATCTCTCCAGAAATGAGGCGTAAATTGCTAAATCCAGAGCTTAATAACGCAAGTTACGCATTGGGTTGGGAGATTTCGCGTTTGGATGGTGATGATCTATTTGAGCACTCAGGTTCAAATGGAGGGTTTGCAAGCTCTATCGGTTTTATCGAGCCAAGCCTAGAAAAAAATGGCATTGGCTTTGTCATACTAAGTAACACATCAAGCGCCTTGTACGGAGACTTTGTGCCAAATTTACGCCGCGTAATTCTTGATAAAGATCCTCTACCTACGGAGCCAAATACGATCAATTTAGCCTCCTTAGTTGTTCTTTATAGCGGCATCCTTGTTTTAGTATTTTTTTTATACCGCACCATTTTTAAACAAGGAGCCAGAACATTTCGACTTAGGCTTTTAATTGCGCCCACAATATTGCTGGCGTTCAGTTACCTAAATGCCTTTGCCATACCACTAATGAATAAAATTAGTTTGCTTGGAATCTATCCATTTTTTCCTGACTTGGCCGTGGGCTTGATCGGTAATGCGACTCTAGCGTTTCTCTTAGCGCTGATGAAAATGGCTCACTTGATAGGCCTGTATAAAGAGAATATCGCTAAGAAGTAGGCGCTCTTACGGGTTTGTTCAGGAAATACCGTGCAAAAACAAAATTCTTTGTAAATTTCAGTAACTTGGCACACTATATAATCGTTAAAGCACTTCAATTACTGTAATATTACCCCTCGCGTTAACACTCAGGGTTGGGTAAATGAAAACAGTAACGATACTATTATCGCTTGCGGTCAATGATCACAATATTGTGCACCTAGCAGACTATCAAACAAACTTTACTGAATGCTCTCAAGCAGAGCAAGCTGTGCTCGATCAGGCGCATATTGACTATATTGATACTGGAAAAGCACATTCTGTGATGGTTGAGAGTTGTGTGACTCGAGTGGCTATTGAAGAGCAAGTTGACGAGAGTGAACTAGTTGTTAAAAACTTAGCCGTTACTCTAGCTGCAAAATGAGCGCTCTCTACACTAAGCCTGCCATTTTTTTATTGGAAGATGATATCGACCAAATGAACCTATTGGCGCAAATGATTATGCTTGAGGTTAAGGCGCTGAAGGAAGATCGCTCGACCAGCGACCAACAACTTGAGCTCCTCAATAAACTTCAAATCATAAAAATTGGTGATCTACTGACTTTGCGTAAGGCCTGCAAAAATTTTAAGAATATTGTTTTTTCACTTGTCGACTGTAATATTCCCGACGATAAGAACTCTGTTCCTCATGACCAGTTTGTTAAGACAAATCATTTAGTCACGGGCCAACATAGATCCGTAGATCTATTGAGCAGCAGTGCTCCTGAGGCTCCTATAACGCTAATGTCTTCGATGGACCGCTTTCAACGTTTGGTTATTCGTTATTACGAAGACAATACTAAACTGGCCATTAAGTTTGTTTCTAAGCGAGAGAAGTCAAAGCTTAGCCAGGCTATATCAAGGCATTTAAGAGATTATATGGGCGCTGCTGAGAATGAACGGCGCTCAATTGAGCAGCAGTCTGAAGCGAATCTATTGGATGGTCATCGCTAAGAACCAGTCAATCGCACCTTTTAAAAAAGAACAGAGCAGCTACGACAGCACAAGCAAGCGGCGCTACAGCGCGAGCGCCAGTATCAAGAAAAAGTTGACGATACCTCTGACAATCTACTTATTAATGAAGCGCGATATCAATCAGCGTTATGCGCCGAAAAGTTTTGAATGAGAAAATAGGTGCGACTAACAGGCGTTTTCTTAAATGCAGATCATAGCTAATGCGCCAGAGCGAGCTTTCACAGGAAAACATAACTCTCGATTAATACATACATCGCCGATGCCGTCTTGGTCGCTATCGAGTTGACTTGGATTGGCGTCGACCGGGCAGTTGTCTTCGTTGTCGCTTACACCATCATTATCATGGTCTTCAATATTGCAATCATCGCATTGGTAACTAACCTGATTGTCAGTTGAACTTGATGCTTGGTTGCCATTGCCAGCTAAATCTTCCACGCTATTGTCACTGATGGTAACGCTGACTGTGTCGCCATCGCTCATACCTGTGATGCTAAAGTTAAAGAGGTTGTTCTTTGGTGAGCTGGCGAAGGCGCCTTGGCTGACAAGCCCGTTTGTTCCGCTGATTACGATATCACTTGCGGTAAACGTATCCAACGCTATGGCCTCCGAGAAGCTCACAACGAAGCGGGCCAAATTGCTTGAAGTCGGATCGGCTTGATCTGCGACCTGATTGATACTTACGGTAGGCTTGCTAGTGTCAGGAATTTCAATGGTAAAGCTAGAGATGGCTAGCGGGTTTGACGAGTTACCTGCGGCGTCTGTGACGGTGATAGAGTAGTCAGCATAATTGCCTGGCGCTAGGTCACTAAAGCCATAGATGATTTCGCCGGCCGATACCGCAAAGCTGGGTTCATTAGTGTCAAAGCATGAACCCGAAAACGAAGCGACGCCCGCCTCAGTGGTAGAGAACACGTAACCAGGACTATTCTCAGTACTAGGTGTTGGCACTGTAGTTACTTCGCTTAAGGATGGCGGCGTGATGTCAGGGTTGCTGCCAGAAATCAATGTGTCACACGATCGGCCGCTACCACTATTAAAAAGGAAGCCAATGTCTTGCTCGGTGATGGCATAGTCAAATATGCAGATATCGTCAAGCAACCCGACAAAGCCTCGGCTACCATCGGGTTGGTTGCCGATGCTTATTGGTACGTTAGAATCCTGACTAATCAAACCACTTACAGAACTTGAACCAACTTCTTCGCCATTAAGGTAGAGACGAAGGATTGAACCATTATAGGTGGCGACAATTTGTGACCACTGATTGTTGGGCACCGGGCTTTCAGGTCGGCCGAGCAACGTGGTAGTGCCGTTGGTATTGATACGTACGCGCGGAACAATTGAACTGCCGTTTTCATCGGTTGAGAGCATCCAAAGATGTTGGTTAGCGCTTGTACCACTGGCTTTGGATATCAAGCGACCTTCGCCATTATTGCTCGCTATGTCACTCGGTCGTAGCCAAACGATCATTGTAATAGCGTTTGCGGGCGCATCCATATTGTTTAAGTCAACAAGCTGTGAATCGCCTTGAAATTCTAGCGCGCCGCGGATCCTACCTGAATTAGTCCACTGGTCGTCGCTCATACCGCCACTCAAGCTGCCATTATTGGCGCGTGTTGACGAATCACTCGCAGTTAATCTCGATGTTTCATCAAATCGCCAATGCGCATAGGGAGGTGGCGAAGGCGGTCTGGTCTCAGTAGTAACTGATAGAGCGCCTGATGCGGCCGACTCATTACCGGATGCATCAAGCGCTATTACTTGAACGCTATACACCGTTTGCTCGGTGAGCCCGGTTAGTGTGATAGAGAGGTCGTTGGTTTGAGCGACCTCTGCGCCGTCTAGCTTAATTCGATACTCAAGCTCTTGCCCGCTATTGTCGCTTGACGCGTTCCAGCTCAGTGAAAATGAGTCAAAGTTAGCTTCGGAAGCTTGTACATTACCTGGAACCGTTGGAGCTTGGTTGTCGTCTACGCCTAATTGGGATACGGCAACGGTTCGAACAATGTTGCCATTGCTTATTGTGATCACAGAAACACGATTGCCAAAACCGGTATGTGCAGTTGCTGTAGCCGTCAAAATTGAGTCTCCACTGCCGCTTGCTGCGTTTAGACTAAGCTAAGCTTGGGTGCTCGAGGCCGTCCACGCAACGGCGGAACCGTTATTAACATTTCGAGAGATGATATTTAAATCCACAGACTCACCGCTAGCACCAAGCGCAGCGGTGTTCGGATATACGCTTAATATATTTGAACCATCGGCCGTGGTGTTGCGATACAAATATACCTCGCGAGCATAGCGAGTCGGCCCTGCGAAATCGACATCGCCGCCGTTGTCATAATTAGACGCGACACAGCTATAACAGCCATTGCTGCCATCGATTTCTCGTCTTGCCCAGCTTAAAGAGTCGCCTTCAAGGTTCTCCCACCAAACCACCTTGTTTGAACCGAAAGAAAAACCGCCAAGCACGTCGATATCACCATCAAGATCAATGTCGCCGGTTTGCACATTATGATTACGCCCTTGAGGCGATTCGATTGTACGTCGTAGCCATGTTCCGGTACGGGCATTGCTCGGATTTTTGTACCAGGCTAAATAAACCTCATTACCTTCAGCCGAGCTTTGTAGGATGTCTAGCCGTCCATCGCCGTCCATATCAAATACCTCGCCTTTTGAACTATTGTTTAGCCCTGATTGGCTGGCATTAAAAAAGTTAGCGTCAAACGTTTTTTTTTCCCAGAGATCAGTCGCCATGCAACGATTGCTAGATTCGAGTGTGCAGGCTCTGGGGTCAGAAGGCGCAAATAGAATAAAGCCATTACCTATGATATCTACTCGTCTATCTCCATCGAGGTCGCCAATGACCAAACCTTCTCGAGGATAAGGCGAGTCGATTCTTACAGCGTCCCAGTCGGATGCGGAGTCTTGGAAGTAGACAGTCGGATGCGGAGTTTTGGAAGTAGATAACGAAGCGATTAACGCCTAGAGATCGCACAACAATATCAAGTTTACCGTCGTCGTCGACATCAGCGGTCTCCAAATCACCTTGATGAAACGCGTCAGGGACATTGGCTTCGATTGTGAATTTTTGCCATGTTTGATTCGGATTGCTATCTAGATTGCCAGGGTTTTTATACCACTGCATCGAACCCGCTGGGTTAAGGTCAGCATGATCATCTCGCGCGACTACAATATCGATAAACCCATCTTTGTCGACATCGACCGCATCACTGTCGCCGGTGAACCGCGTTAGATCTGGGCCAATAGCGTATTCTTGCCAAGTGCCATCCGGTGTCTTCGGAGCTTTGAACCAGCTGAGAACACTATCTCCGCTACTGTGCTTGCCGCCTTCCGCGATGAACAAGTCTTCGATACCATCTCTATCGAAGTCGCCCCATTGCACGGTGGTGGCTGATCCGGAGTATAAGAGTTGATGGTCGGCAAAGCTGGCTTGTGAGAATACAGTGAAGCATTTGCTCATTAGTAATGATCCAAGCAGAAACACTAGAGTTAATTTGAGGCGCTGTAGGGGAGCGCTTTTAAAGCTTCTAAGGTTTGGTAGCATTACTAAAGTATCTCAGAAGAAAGCTGCGTAAAAACAGAGGTTTTAATTCGATTTTGGCATTTTATTGATAGCTCTCTAAATCAGCTCTATGAAACTCGAATTATCCGGTACTACATTCGCGTCTAAGTCGTGAGCCCTTGGTTTACAATGATGCATATTTTCGTGCCAACCTGTCGCGATTGCACCTTGATTGATCTAAATTACACACCGTTTTTATTGTTAGCGCTGTTGGGCGCCATAGTCGCCAACGCCACGGGTGCTGGCGGTGGAATTGTGTTTGTGCCAGCTTTCAAGTTGCTCGGCATTGAGCACGGCTCAATCATTGCAACGAGTTTTGCAATTCAATGCTTTGGGATGACCGCTGGTTCCATCGCGTGGTACCGTCATGCGCGATCAGCTCAACAACAAGCGGCGCCAAGCTCTGCATGGAATTGCTATCGCACGTTATGTTTGTTTTTTATGTTGCCGACCATTGCGGGTGTTGTTTTGGGTCAAACGGTACTGATCTCAGGTGGCGCGACGCAAACAATTAGCCTTTTTAAAGGATTCTCGGCATTTTTCGGGATGGCGATTCTGTTTACTACCTATCGTCTCGCTAAAGTCATGGCGCCTGATTTAGAAACGGACGGTGTGGCCCGAATCTTCGATAGTTTGGTACTCAAAACCCTGCTTATATGCATTGCTACGATTGGTGGCGTGATCACCGCTTGGTTATCTGTTGGTGTTGGCGAACTGATCGCGATTGCCCTGATATTGCTTCGCTTCCCTGTTCGAATGGCCGTTGGTGTTGCGGTTACAATTAGTGCTGTGGCAGTGTGGGTTGGCGTTCAAAAGTATTTATGGGTTGATCAGTTGATCGACTTTAATATTCTGGTGTTCGCTGGGCCGGCTGCCGCGATCGGCGGTACCCTAGCAAGGCCGATTGCCAGCTTATTATCCCCAATACAGTTGAAAGCGGCTATTGCTATTTGGGTGTTGATTAGCGCGGTTGCGATGTAGCCGACTAATATAGTAGCTTTGAATATGGCGACTGGATCATTGATTACTACCCTTAGAGCGCAGGTTTATTATCCGACCTTACAATTTACTTTTATCCTGGAAGCGCAATGCAAAAAACCGAAATCGTTTTAGCCACACTTATTTTGTATAAGCTGGTGCTTATTGGCATCGGTTGGTGGGCATCAAAAAGAACCAAAAGTAGCGATGATTTCTTTTTAGCAGGGCGAGGCTTGGGGCCTTTTGTTGCGGCTTTAAGTTACTCCTCGAGTGCCGCATCTGCATGGGTATTGCTGGGGTTAACCGGCATAGCCTATCAATATGGACTCTCTACTATTTGGGTTGCGCTTGGCTCGATAACATCAATGCTTGTTGTCTGGTTCTGGCTTGCTCCACGATTGATGGTCTTTAGTCGAGAGCACGATTACATAACTTTGACCGAAGTTCTAGCACATCAGTCAAAAGGTGG
>CAKZRZ010000038.1 GCA_937918955.1 uncultured Arenicella sp. | reverse complement strand
ACTAACAAGGGGGTCAGAGTAAATTGCAATGTCAGTAGTTTATACTAAATTCTATGATGGACACTTCTACACGAACCTCAAATTCACAATCATGCTCTATTGTCCTGATTACGGCGCCGGAGTATGAGCTAACGAGCTCTGATGTTTAGATCTACTTTTGTATCGACCGCTTTCTAAAAAACACTATGTTGAATCAATTATGAAATTATTAAAATCGATTGCTGTACTCGTTTTGCTGGTATCGCTCGCATTCGCAACTTGGTATTACCGCCCTTGGTCTGATTTCTCGCCAGCGCGCATGGCGGTGCTTGAAGACCCCAGCCAGATAGCAACAAGCTTTCGAACAATGAGCGATATTGTGCCGCATAGAATGGTTCAAAAAGGTGCTGGTATTTCTAAGTTTTCCGAGCAGCAGGCACCTTTGGCAATAGATTTCAGTTTTGAGGGCCAACGAAAGAGCTTAGATCAGTTTTTAGAAGAATCTGGAACCACTGGCTTGTTAGTGCTCAAAGGCGGCGTGTTACGCCACGAGCAGTACTTAAATGGCGGTGCGCGTGACTCACTATTTACCTCTTGGTCGGTTGCTAAGAGCTTTATTGCCACGGCGATTGTTATGGCGCTAGAAGAGGGGTTGATTGATAGCCTTGACGACACTGCTGCGAAATATGCGCCTCAGTATGCCGGCTCCGATTTTGGTGAAAGTTCATTAAAAAGCTTGCTGGCAATGAGCACGGGTGTTGAATTTAACGAGGATTATGTTTCCGACGATTCAGATATACGGCCGTTTTTCTTCGACAGCTTTATCTTAGGCAAAGATCCCGACTTATTGCTAAAGCGGTTTAAAAAGAGTCGAGAGGCCTTTAGTGATTTTGATTATATTTCTCCCAATTCTCACGTTTTGTCAGCGGTTCTAAGAGGCGTTTACAAGCAATCTATTGCCGAAATTATCAGCCAGAAAATATGGCAACCAATGGGCATGGAAGCCGATGCTACTTGGCTTCGACATCGAGATGATGAGAAGGGCATTGCGCTAGGTTATTGTTGTTTGAACGCGCGCTTGCGAGATTACGCACGTTTTGGTCAATTCTATTTAGATGCGAGTAATGGCAAAGGCTTAGGAGCCGAAGTCTTGCCGAGCGATTGGCTGGAGAAGCTGCCAAAACCAGCATCGGCTAGCCATGCTCCGGGCGGCGAAAGTTATGGCGGTCGTGGCTATAGCTATCACTTTTGGCTGCCACAATACGAGCGAGGAGTGTATTTTGCCGCGGGCGTTTATGGTCAATTTATATGGGTTGATCCGAAGCGTGATTTGGTGATTGTAAAAACCTCGGCTGATAACGACTTTCTAACTCGTTTTAACGAAACTGAGGCGGCCTTTACCGCGATCTCCAGACATTTTGATTTGCAGTAGCGTATAAGAGCTGGTGCGGCTAAATACGAACTGCGCACCGGTTTTTAGGGCTGTTTTCGTTTGGGTATTCCTGATAGGTAACTTATTGCCAAGAATATCGTAAAAACATGAAATTAGTTGCGACCCTTTAGGCAATTAGTGCATCTTGTTGGCATGCAAGCAAATAATGGTTCGATACAATATCAGCGCTTTCAGATTCAGGTCTCTGAAAAAGTGCTAAAAATGGCTAAGAGTGGCGATCGCCAAGCTCATGCTGTGCTGTATCAAACTTACTCGAATGCGGTTTATACACTGGCTTTAGGTATATGCGGTAACCCAGAATGTGCTGAAGATGTTTTACACAATACTTATATTAAACTGATTAATAAGCTCCCTTCGTTTGAGGGAAGGGCACCATTGGGCATGTGGTTAAGGCAGATTGCGGTGAACGAGAGTTTGATGTACTTACGCAAGCATAAGAAGCATAAAGCGGTGGTTTCGAGCGATCAATACGATTTTATCGAAGATTACCAGCAAAGCGATTGTGACCAAGCTTACCCGGCGTCGTCGGTGGATTTTACCCATCAACTTAACCGTCAAGCTGATATTCAAGGCTTACTAAGTAAATTGCCAGAAGATATGAGAACAGTCTTGTGGCTAAAAGAAGTAGAAGGTTATACACACAATGAAATCGCTCGTTTGGTTGATAAAACTCCGAGCTATTCAAAGTCCGTTGTGTCGCGCGCATTGCAATTTTTGCGCGAGCGCTTGGCACCTCAGGATGATTTAAGTTATTCGACAGGTAAACAGTAATGCATGCCAATATTGATCAACTACTAGAAATTAGAGACGGCGAAGACAATTCGATGCGCGATCATGTGTCGGAGTGTGAGCAGTGCCAAGCAGCTCTCGCTGAGCTTCAATCGCTTGAGTCATTGGTTGGCTCATCGATGTTTGATGCCGCAGACAAAATCCCGAGTGAGGGTGCTTGGGGTCGTATTCAGCAAACCTTAGACCTAGAGTCAGAGCTCGATCGGCTCGACTCTAACAACGTGCTGAGTATGCCAGCCTACTCAGCGGCGCCAACGGCTGTGAACAAATCGCTAACTAATGCGATTTACTCGCTTGCCGCGTCTATTGCTTTCATTGGTGTTATTGGTGTGTTTATGTTTTCAACGCAACAGAGCGCGACTCAGCAAACCTTGGCGATGCAAACCAGCATTCATGAACTAATGCTAAATTCGCGAGGTCTTGAACAGGTTTTGCAACAAGTGGCACAACAGAATCAAGCATTGAGCGTGGCAAATCAACAGGCCGCAGACAGACTCTATTGGCGCTTAAGCAAGGTTGATCAATTGATTAACCAAGAGAGCCCAAGTAATGCCGAACGAATGGAAGTGCTTTGGAATGAACGTATTGACGCACTAAATGAACTGAATCAAATTTATTATCAGCATGAGGGCACCTTAGATGCTCCTGAGATATAAGATGCCCCCGAAATTTAAGGTAATTAGAATGAATTTATTAATTAAAATTGCGACGTTAACATGGCTATGCTTAATGTCTATTGCACCCGTGCTTGCTGGTGATAGTGACGAAGAGTTGCGCCATGAAATCAGTTTTCTCGCTAAAAAGCTCTTGGAAAAAAGTGGCGGCGATTCAGTAACTATTGAGCAGCCTGCTTATATGAAGCCGTTTATTGGGATCTGTTCAGATGTCAGTCGTCGAGGGGTGAAGCTTACCTGTATTACTCCAGGTGCTAATGCAAGTAAGGCTGGTTTGAAGACGGGTGATTTAGTCACCGCCATAAATGGTATAGATATGGTTACCTCAAGTTCCAGAGAATCCGAAGATGCATTTTACGGGATCACTAAAACCATGAAGGCTGGTGATAAACTGGTTATGAAACTCATTCGTAAAGGTGAAAAACAAACCATCACGGCCACTGTCGGTGACATCGGTCAACCTGCCTACACCTTGACCGTTAGTAAAAAGTAGGAAGATGAAAACCATTGGCCTGATTGGAGGTATGAGTTGGGAGAGCACCTCAAGCTACTATCAATTAATCAATCAAGAGGTTAAAGCGGCGCTAGGAGGGCTACACTCCGCCAAGATTGCGCTAGTAAGTTTGGATTTTGCTGAAGTTGAAGCATTACAGTCTTCAGGTAATTGGAATCAAGCGGCAGAAATGATGATTGAAGCGGCCTTGCGCCTACAGGCCGCTGGTGCTGATGCAATCATGATATGTACTAACACAATGCACAAAGTAGCGGAGGATCTAGAAGCCCAAATTGATCTGCCGCTGCTTCATATAGCCGATGCTACCGCGAAAGTACTCGTTAATGACGGCGTTGAAACGGTGGCTCTTTTAGGCACCGCTTTCACTATGCAAGAAGATTTTTACATCGGACGATTGGCTCGACATGGCCTAAAGGTCATTACTCCTATTGAAGCTGAGCGGCAATTGGTTCATCAAGTTATATACCAAGAGCTCTGTGTGGGGAAAATACGCGAAGAGTCCCGTCAAGTTTACTTGTCGATTATTAATGGCCTCTCAGAGAAAGGCGCTCAAGCGGTGATTCTTGGGTGTACGGAAATTGGTTTGCTGGTATCGCAAAAACACACAGGTATTGAGTTATACGATACAACCGCAATTCATGCGCAAGCGGCAGTGGAGTTTATTCTTAATTGAGAGTAAATAGAATTAGGAGTAAATAGGCTCTTGATCAACACTCGCTTGGGCAACTTGTTGAGCGGCTTCATCGCTCAAGCTCGTATCGACCATGCTTAGCTTTATTTGAGTTTTAATTTTTTTGTAGAGCTCACACAATTCTTCATTGTCACAGGACTTGGTTAATGAGGACACCTGATTCAGTACGTCATCTGCGCGTAAGTCAATTACCAGGTTCTCATCTCGATTAGCGATATGCGCAAAAATAGAAATTAGTACCAATGCTCGTTTATTGAGCCAATCAATTTTGACGTTCGATAAGTCGATTTTCTTCGTCGTTTGTGAACTTTCTTCATCGCCTTGAGTCAGCGATAAGTCATGGTTTAATCGAGTGTTAATCATTTTTTTAGCATGTTCTGAATAGAGGCTAAATTTAATCAGGGGCGCTGCCAATCGACAATAATCTTTTAGGATTAGATCATTTGGACTAGGTGCTAAGTGGGCTTTGGAAACACGTTCAAAGTAAGTATTTGCAAACAGTTTCGAGAGCGACTGGCACTCGATTAGTGTGCAGTTTTAGCGACCAATTTTGGCTTCAAAAGCTGTTTTGCTTACATGTTGCGATGCTTGTGGTAACTTAAGCGCACACTCTTTCTAGTAAACACCGAGATCATCAAACTTGTTACATCAAATTGTTACCACCATTAACGGTGTTCTATGGGGCTATATTTTGGTCTCACTGCTAATAGTTGCCGGTGTCTGGTTTACAGCTCGGCTAGGCTTGATTCAAATTCGCGACTTAAGACACACCTTTTCTCTTACTGCTAAAAGTCGTCTGTCAGATCGTTCTGGTATTAGTTCATTTCAAGCATTGTGTACTAGCTTATCAGCGCGTGTGGGAACCGGTAACCTTGCCGGTGTGGCAATTGCGATCTCACTAGGCGGGCCAGGTGCGGTGTTTTGGATGTGGGTCATCGCACTACTTGGTATGGCAACGGCGTTTGCTGAATCGGCTTTGGCTCAGGCCTATAAAGTAAAAAATCACGATGGGCAGTATCGCGGGGGCCCTGCTTACTATATTAAAAACGGCTTAAGCATGCCTTGGCTAGCGGCCTTGTTTTCCTTGTCATTGTTGTTTGGCTATGCATTTGTTTTTAGTGCAACGCAAGCGAATACGATTGCGGATGCCCTTGAGCATAGTTATGCAGTTCCCGAGCTAAACACAGCCATTGTTTTAGTAGTTCTTGCCGCGGTAATCGTTGTCGGGGGCGTACGCTCGATTGCTCGTTTTTCTGAGATAGTAGTGCCGATTATGAGCTTTCTATTTGTGCTTACCGCTATTGCGATCACGGTGCTCAACATTACGGAAGTACCTCGTTTGTTTGGTCTGATTATAAGCTCCGCATTCGGGCTGCAGGAAGCGGGCTCAGGGACCCTCGCCATGGCAGTGAAGATTGGAATACAACGTGGCTTATTTTCTAATGAGGCAGGGGCGGGTAGTGTGCCTCAAGCGGCGGCAAGTGCCTCGCCGAAACCAAACCACCCTGCGGTTCAAGGTTATATTCAAATGCTGGGCGTGCTAATCGATACCTTAGTGATTTGTAGCTGCACTGCCATCGTTATATTGCTCGCCGGTGATGCAGCGACCAGTGACGCTGAAGAAGGTATTGCGATAACTCAACAGGCCATGCAAGTGCATTTAGGTTGGTTTGGAGGGCATTTCGTAGCAATCGCGATTACTTTGTTTGGTTTTACCTCAATTGTGGCAAATTACGCCTACGCCGAAAGCAATCTGCATTTTTTCAAACTCGATAGCCGAATCGGGCGAGTAATTTTCACCCTGATTTTCTTAAGCATGATGTTCATGGGGACTCTTCTCGAGTTAAGAACTATGTGGGCAACGGCGGATATGGCATTCGGGTTTATGGCATTGATTAACGTAGCCGCTATTTTAGCACTCAGCCCAACTGTGTTTGCATTGCTAAAGGATTATCGTAAGAAACGATTTGCTGCCAAGTCGGGAAAAATCGATGAGATTGAATTCTCAGCTGATGATTGTCATTTACAAGGGGAAATTGACTCGAAGATTTGGTAGCCTCGGCAAAACTTCATTTTCTAATATTCTTGATTTATACTTGAATATTCAAGTAATAAGAAGATAGGGAACTACATGAGAAGTCAGAGCCCAGCCGCGGATATGTTGTTGAATCAGTCAGTCCTTTTTACGAAGCTGCAGCGTCGTTTAGATAATCAATTAAGTATTCATGGTATTAGCTTTAAGGAGTACCAAATTCTTAAACGTTTGTACGAAGCCCCTGAGCACTTGCTTAGACGTATTGAACTAGCCGAACTGATCGCGGAGTTACGGCGTCAGGAGTAACACGACTCCTAGCGCCGATGGAGAAAAATCGATTGATTGAAAAGCGTGCTAATCCTCGAGACGCCCGAGTTAGTTTGGTGAAGCTATCGTCGAGTGGCCAAACACTATTCGAAAACGCTATTACGGTTTTTGAACATTCTGCAGAACAGCTAACAAAGGATCTAACTGCGCGTCAATTGCAAACTCTCAGTCAATTACTCTCTCGAATAGCTAACTAAGGCTTTGTTGTCTTGATAGTTTGGTTGCCTAGTTTAGCTATCGAGTTAGTCGATCGCGCTCAGTTTTAAAGGAAGCATATCTGAAGGTTTGCCAATTGGTGCCGGAGCGTAGGGCATTTCGTAACCATTTGGTACTTCCAGCTTATAGTTTTTGAGTAGATGGAACAGAATCAGTTTTACTTGTAGCTCAGCAAACTTGATGCCTAGGCATTTATGCGCGCCGCCGCCGAATGGAATCCAGGCGTGTTTGTGAGTTTTGTCTTCGGCTCGTTCTTTGTTAAACCTTTCAGGGTCGAATTTTTCAGGTTTAGTCCAAATTTCTGGCATTCGGTGTGTGAAGTAAGGGCTGACAAACACTTGTTCGCCTTTTTTAATCTCATAACCCTCAAATTCGCAGTCTTTGATTGCTGCGCGAGGGATTGTCGGTAGCGGAGGGTATAATCGAAGCGCTTCTTTTAATACCAAACCCGCTGCGTCGAACGCTGGCATTTCGCCATAGCCGAGGCTGTCCCCGCCGTGTTGTAGAATCTCGGCACGTATTTTTTCTTGCCATTCAGGGTTCTTTGCAAGGGCAAAGCACACCGATGATAGAGAGCTGGTGGTGGTGTCATGCGCGGCCATCATCAGAAAGATAATGTGATCGATAATATCTTGCTTACTAAAGCCTTTACCATCATCGCTCTGTACTCGGCTAATCTCAGCGAACATGTCGGTATCACTAGAGGCTTGCTTGCCTTCAACACGTGAACCAAAATATTCCTCTAGAAATGCACGACCTTCTAAGCCTTTTTGATACTTATTACCAAACATTGGGTAGCGCACAACAACCATAGACGCGTCTACAACGTCAACAAACGCGGTATTCACTTTACCTGCTTCATTACTCAAGCTTTCGCCAATGAAAATCTTAGAGGCTAAACTAAGTGTTAAGTCTTTAATTGCGGGGTAAAAATGGAAGTTTTTTTGTAAGCCCCAACCTGCCATTGTCGAGGCGATGTCGGGGTTCATGCTTGCAACATAAGATTCCAGCGCATGGGCTTTAAAGGGCGCCCCCATAAGTCGGCGATGATAGCGGTGTTCGTCGCCATCGCGCAGCATTAAACCATTCGGGAAAAGCTTTTCGAGTGACTTATTCCAGGCCTTACGACTAGAGAAGTTTTTTTCGCGATCAAGCAGCACAAACTCATTGCCTTCAGGGCTAAGTAGATGAATCGCCTTGGCATTGAGAAAATTATTGTAATAAACCGGGCCATACTTCTCATGCATCTCGTCAAAGAGAGTGTTACAGTTTTTGATGAACTTAAAAACATGCCCAAAAACGGGAAGGCCGTTTTCGCCAGGAATGGATTTCAATGGAGCACTCATGAGATAATCTATGGTTAAATACTAGTGGACATAATGTAGCTCAAAACGCGATGGTATATGTGAACATGGCGATAAATAATGTCAAAAATTTATGCGCTAGTAATCCGCAACAATTCACTAGATCTCAATCCGCTGAGCGCTTAGGCGCCTTCAAATCTCATCACCTATGAACATTGAAGAAGATAAGAATTACGTTACCACTTATGCCTTTGGAGTAAACCCAGAGCTAATAGGGAAGCCCCTCGCCAGCGCATCGAGGCGTTTTTGGTCGATATTTATCGATTTTATTATTGTTAGCTCATTGACCTTAATGAGCACAACTGTGATGGCGATCTGCGTGTTTTTAGTCTCCTTAATTGGTTTTCGTAAAGCGCGTAAGCAGGAGCTACATGAATCATCGCCAACGATGTTGCCCAATATTTTTATCGCTATGGCCGTGTTGTCAGCCGTGATCGTTTTGGCTTCAGTTTCAGTTAATTCAGTCAGCTCAGAAGTCAGTAGCTGGAGTTGGAGTGCTAGCAGCGATGATGACGAACCTCAAATTGGCACATCAACACCGGAGCAGAGTGAAGAAGAGGCTAGCGAAAGCGCTGATGAGGCTGAGAGCCTTAGCTTTATCGCGTGGGTGCAAGCCGCCTTGGCAGATTTAGGTTTAGGTTTTGGTTGGGCAGCACTTTATTTCAGTGTATTCACAGCGTGGTTTAGGGGGCAAACCATTGGCAAAATGCTGCTGGGCTTGCGGGTTATGAAAATCGATGGCAAGCCTATCACTTTATGGGAAAGTTTTGGTCGATACGGCGGTTATAGCGCTGGTTTAGCCACCGGTTTGCTAGGCTTTATGCAAATCATGTGGGACCCAAATCGACAAGCAATTCACGATAAAATATCCGAAACCGTCGTCTTGAGTTTACGCAAGCCAGACCGAACGAATCCGACCAACTAATTTCCACGCACTATTACCGACGAGATAAGCTTAGAAGCTCAATCGCTTGCGCCGCAATCATCGATTGAGCTAGTCTTGTGACTATCAGCAGGCTATTTAATGTGTACATGAGCTGATCGCGGAGACAAAGTTGTCAAAAAAAGCAGCGTCAAAAAAGGTTGTTATTAAAACAACTAAGAATGATTCGAGTGTGATCGAATATATAAACGCAATGGAGTCACAACAAGTTCGTGACGACGCGCGGGTATTGTTAAATCTCTTTGTCGATGCCACTGGCGCTAGCCCTAGAATGTGGGGAGCCAGTATCGTTGGTTATGGAGAATATGTTTACTATCGAGCAAATGGAGATCAAGGGCTTATGACGGCGACTGGTTTCTCTATGCGTAAAAGTGGCCCGGTTCTTTATATAATGCCTGGCTATAGTGATTACCAAAGCTTGGTTGATGAGCTAGGCCCCCATAAGCTAGGTAAATCATGTTTATACTTAAAAAATTTAAATGGTGTTGATTTCACGGCTATAAGAAAGCTAATCAAGCTTGGTGTAAAGGACCTTCAAAAAAATCATGAAGTATCAATGTCCTGATAGATTAGTTTAGCCGTCAATATCAGCCAATTTTGGACAATCAACCCTTTAAGAAGCGCTACTAACGGAGATCTCATGCCCTATTCGAATGACATTATCGAAGAATTAAACGTCTTAGCTTTATTTAACCTCGAGACCGACTTAGAAGGCATTAAGGTCCATAGCTCTGCGGGTGAAGCAAAAGTTGCAGCGGCCGAACGTTTGTACAGTAAAGGTTTAACATCTCAAGTTGATGGTGGATATTTAACTAGTTTAGGCCGCACTGCAGCTGAGCATGCTCAAGGCTTGTTGCAGATACTCAAATAAGGCGAATCTCATTTTTAAGTTAGTGAGTGATTTATTTACGAGCTTTCACCGATTCAAAATTTAGCGAGCCTATAGTTTGAAATACTCGGCCTCCCGATCTTTTTTCTTAAATTATGTAATAGAACTTGTTCTCAGTCTTTCCTTTTAAAGGCATGCATCAATCAAAAGCTCCCCGATGCTTTTGATAATTACCCTAATTAACAAGGCTAAGAGAACAATGACAATTAAATCTAATAAAACATCAGTTGCAGCCATTGCGCTGTCCACATGCATGCTGGCCATCGCGCTTTCGTCAACCAGTGCCCACGCTGGAGCATGGGTTGCCGAGAAAGGCAAGGGGTACGCAAAAGTTGGTGTATCTGATTACAACGCGACTGAGTTTTTTGGCAATCAACCAGATTTTGGTGAGTTCGAGGGAAGCAGTGTTTCGTTCTATGGTGAATACGGTCTAGGAAATAACTGGGGTATTTATACCTCCGCATTGTACCAAGATATAGAGCAAACAACGGCTAGTGGAGAGACAACAAGTAATAGTGGTCTTGGAGATTTAGATATTGGACTAAAGTATCAATGGCAAGCCGACCCCTTCGTACTTTCAACCTCATTCGCTGTGAAGCTGCCTAACTTGTACGACGAAGACGACGCGCTTCCTTTAGGCAACGGCCAAGAAGATTACGAATTTCGTGTGCTGCTAGGTAAAAGCCTAAATCGCTACGGTTATTTAGGCTTAGAGCTTGGTTATCGATTTCGCACAGACGAGCCGTCTGATGAAATTCGTTACCTCATAGAGTACGGTGTAAACCTTACTGATAACTTATATTTTCGTACCAAGCTAGACGGCATCGAAAGCGCTAACAATGCCGATTCGTTTGAGACGCTTACCGGAAATTTATCTAGAACGCCTGAATTCAATATCGGTAAATTAGAGATCACAGCGGGTTGGAATTTCGGCCAAGCAAATAGTGACGGTGGTCGTTGGGGCGCAGAAATAACCTATACCGATGACTTGTATGGAGATGAGACCTTACAAGGTGACGGCATTCAATTTGGCATTACTCGCGTTTTCTAAACCCTATTTTTCTGAATCTTATGTTTGAATTTCTTGGTTGGGGCTTTTTAGGCTTGCACTATGCATTGTTGGCGGTGCTCTGTGTTTTTGGTTTGCATCGCTTGTCTATGGTGACGCGGTGGTACAAGTATCGGAATAAGCCGGTAGTCGAAGAGCATGCACCTCTCTCGGAGTTTCCGAGAGTTACTATTCAAATACCGGTATTTAACGAGCGCAATGTTGCGGGGCGAATCATCGACCAATCTGTCAAAATGGATTACCCGCAGGGCCTATTGCAAATACAAGTGGTGGACGATTCAACCGATGACACCTATGACTTGATACGCGACAAAGTAGCAAAGTATCAAGCGCAGGGCGTTGATATTCAACATGTGCACCGAGTTGAACGAAGCGGATTTAAAGCAGGTGCTCTACGCGACGCAATGGAGGTGGCGACCGGTGAGTTTATAGCTATCTTCGATGCTGACTTTATGCCGCCAATCGACTTTTTACAAAAGACGATTCATCGTTTTGCTAACCCTAAGCTCGCGATGTTGCAAACGCGGTGGTCACATCTTAATCTTGAAAGTAATCGCTTAACTCGTACACAAGCCATGATGCTCGATTCGCATTTCGCACTTGAGCAACAGGTTCGTTATGCCAGCAATATGCTCTTTAACTTTAACGGTACTGCGGGTATTTGGCGGGTAGAGGCGATCATAGATGCAGGCCATTGGTCGGCTGACACCTTAACCGAAGATTTAGACTTAAGTTATCGCGCCCAGCTCAAAGGGTGGCAAATGGACTACGTTAATGATATCGAGTGCCCAGCCGAATTGCCGTCGAACATGCGAGCATTTAAAAGTCAGCAACATCGATGGGCAAAGGGCGGCATTCAGGTAATGAAAAAAATGTTAGGCACGGTTTGGAAATCGAACTTTAGCCTAGCAAAGAAGTTCGAAGCTACTTTTCATTTATCAAACAACTTCGCTTACTTTGTGATGCTTGTTGACACTTTATTCTTGCTGATACCAAGTCTAGTTATGCGTGAGCATTTAGACATGCCGTTACTGTTTTGGTTAGATCTGCCCTTATTGGCAGTTTGTTCTGGTAGTCATTTGTTGTATTTATATTTCGGTCAAGTAGCGTTGAAAAAGTCTAAACGCAATGCGTTTTTGCAGCTTCCATGGTTACTGTTGTTGGGTATTAATTTGGCGTTCAATAATGCTCGTGCGGCGCTCGAAGCACTTCGAGGTCAAGAGAGTGAGTTTGTTCGCACACCTAAAAATGGTGAGCTGCAAATAGGAGCGGTGCTAGAACTGCCAGTGATAGAGAAATCGTATCGAACTATATTGCCCGACGAAAAATGGCTACAGCTTTTAACTTCCGCGGTATTTGTTTTTGCCGCAGGGTGGGTTGTTCAAGTGGGCAATTGGTATATGGTGCCGTTTTTGATGATACTTGCGATCGGTTTTTCCTTATCGGCTTTCGATCATGAAAATTCAGGCAGCCTACTCGCTAATTAGCGCCCGTTTAAACGCCAATATATAAGATGAACCCGCTCGCTTCAGGCTTATTAATGGGCTTCGATCGTGCCCTGTTGAAAAGCGCTTTTCTTATGAAGGGCGCTTTTTTATTGTGCATTTGTTACAGCTTCGTATTGAGTAACGATGTGCAACAAAGTCACCAATTACATTCTTTGGGCGCGCGTATCATCGTTCAATATAGTTTTGCCTCCTTGTTAATGCTATTGCTGTGGCGAGTCTCGATTGTTCGCCATGCACAAGATTCAGCGAGCGCGAATGCGCAGGTGGTTTGGCTGCTAGTGCTCGGAGCGAGTACACGACTAGTGCTTTTGCTGGTTGATTCTTATACTTCAAATGATGTGAGTCGCTACTTGTTCGACGGCCGAATTGCTCTCGAAGGGTTCGACCCTTATCGGGTGGCGCATGATTCATCTGAGTTGGTCGAGTTAAAAGCGCAGTGGGCGCCTCCAGAAGAACATGCGAAGTACGTCACGCTATACCCGCCATTAGCGTTGGTGTTGTTTAGTTTCGCCGCCAGTTTTGGGCTTAGTGGTGCGGCGCTCGTATGGAAGCTTATGACAACCGCAGCCAGCATAGCCACACTTATATTGGGTACGAAGGTGTTAAAACGCGCTGATAAGTTACAACATCTTCCCTTGCTTGCTTTGTCACCTTTATTAATTTTGGAGGCTGGTGAAGGCTTGCATTTGGACATTTTTACCGCATTTGCAATACTCGCTGCGGTCTATTTTTGGCAATCTAAAAAGCTCTTCCTGCTCGGCGTGTCTATCGCTATTGGGGGGTTGATAAAAATCCTTCCCATGGCAATGCTATTGCCGCTTTTCATTGTTATAAAGACATGGCGTCAACGTTTTATAATGGCTTTTAGCGCGGTAAGCGTTTGGCTTGGTGTATACATCGCGAGTATTTTGCTTGGTTTTCGTCCTGTTGGTAGCCTCGCGATTTTCTTTGAAAAATGGCGGTCTGGCTCGCCGGTATTTCTATGGCTAGAGCCCCACTTTGGGGTGTTTAAGTTAGTGGTGCTATTGGCTATTTTGGCGCTTGTGGCGTATTTAACGATCGCGTTCCTGCTTTGGCAGAGTTTAAAAACAAAGGGTACGGATTCTCAAAAATTACTGATAGTATCGTTGCAGGCAGTCATGGCTATTCCATTGATTGTTTCGCCAGTGATCTTTCCCTGGTATTTATTGCCACTGTTGGCGATCTTAGCGTTGAGACCAAATTTACCGTTGATTGTTTGGTCTTTAGCTATCCCAACGCTCTACGAGGTGCTGAGCCAGTTTGTTTGTTGTCAGAATTGGGCGCCGGCTAATTGGCCGATACATTTAATTGGTATCAGTCTTGTGATCGCATTGTCTATCAGCCTAGCTTGGCCGTTGACCTTGAGATCGAGAACTCTGAACAAAGCCGCAAAAAGAACCTAAAAAAAGAATGTGTTAGCCTAGGGCTTTTCTATTTAAAACAGTTAACACCAATGAATTTCTTAAGCCGAATCAACTCCTGTACACGCTCGATAATATGCATGTACTCTATTCTTACCTCAATGAGTGTCATTGCGCTGAGTAGTGCGACTAACACTGGCTATGCTACTGAGGCTGACAAACCGAACAACGGCTCACATACCTTTGTTATTGTGCACGGTGCAACAGGTGGCGGTTGGGATTGGAAAACCGTCGCAAATAGTTTAGCCGCTCGCGGGCATACAGTTTATCGACCAACCTTAAGTGGTTTAGGTGAGAAAATGCATCTTGCAAGTGAGGAGATTAATCTCACAACTCATATTACTGATATCGTGAACATCATTGAGTTCGAGCAACTCGATGATGTGATTTTGCTGGGTCACAGTTATGGCGGCATGGTGATTACTGGCGTAGCAAATCGAATGCCCGAGCGTATAAGGCATCTTACTTTTTTAGACGCAGCCGTGCCTGATGATGGTATGAGCGCTCTTGAGGTGTGGGGCACAGAGTTAGCCGCCCTAAATGTTCGAGAGGGTTTGGTTTACTTTCCGTGGTTAGTTGACACCAAATCACTACCAAGAGACGTGCCTCATCCGCTTAACACTCTTACCGAGGCTGTTACATTTAATAGTACTGAAGCGAAAAAGATTAACGCAAGCTACGTAGCGTTTGTGCCAGAGGGTGTAAGCCGGAAGCAACGTGCAGAAGACCCCTCTTGGCATCGAGCTGAAGCTCGCGGCTGGACTATTCGCACCTTTGATGGCGACCACGTGGTTTATCGAGAAAAACCAGATGAGTTTGTTGACATGCTGTTGCAAACAATATTAGATCGTAATCGGCCTATTTTGAACTAGGCCGATGAGTTTCTGTTCGTGCTTATTTAATAAGCTTTGTGTCTGGGAAGGCCGCTTTCCAGCCGAACCAAAAGGCGCGATGATACGGTAAGCGTTCGAGGCGATCGCCTTGCGTGTTTTCGAGCCAACTTTCGTTCAAGGTCCACTTTGCACCTGAGTTGTCGGTCACAGTCGAGCCGCCGTCATAGGTTTTAAGCTGAATGTCTTTAGTATCATAAACTCGATTCGCCCCTGTGTTGTCTGTGAGGACAGTGAATTTCTGTTGTCCAATTTGGTTCTGATAGACTGGATTTTTCTTCAAAAACTTTGTGTCTATTGCCAATTGTTGATTAGGCGCTGCCGGAAAGCGCAAGGCTAGTATTTCTTGTTTGTTTTTTAAGCGCTTATCGCTAAAGGGTGTATTAAACATTAAGCGGTCCGTACTGAAATAGTCTTTGTAGGCATTGCCTTCATCATAGTTTCTCAAGTGTCCGGTATTCAGCGAGAGCACAGTGGTGTTGGGATGGCGTTTACGCCACTCTTTCCAGGTTGTGGTCACTACGCTCTCAAATTGCAGTTCAATACCTTTATCAACTAAGGGGCCCAAAACGGGCGTGCCACGGGATGTGCTCCATAGCGATTGGGTTGCTTGGTCATACATTAGTTTATTCGAGCGATAAAGAAAGCCGCTTGTGCCGAGTTGGTAATTGGTTCCATTGTGCTCGGTTCGGTATGGGATCACCGCGCCACAGAGTGTGCAGTAAACACCCGCAATATCGACACCCCCGATGGTGTCAGTGAACATCTCATGCCAAGCCAGAATTCGTTTCGGATACGCGCGTGCGTCGCCATTAATTTCTATGCCGAAAACAATGTTGTCGTCGCCAAGGTAATCCGCTTGATCGGCTCGGATCATGTCGGGGTTTCTTAATGGGGGAATGCCATCCTGAACCACTCCGCCCCAGCGAATTTCATCGAGACGAATACGCGCTAAATCTTGGCGGTCTTTAAAATAGGTCTCAAATCGGTCATCGATATGGCTATAGAGTTGCGCTTTAAAATTGGCATAGCCTTTCGCTGTTGGTACATCTTGATTCCAAAGCCACTGATAACGTTCATTATTATCTTTAAACGCTCTCTTCGGACTATTTTCATCAATAAGCTTAAACAAGCGAGAGCGTACATACTCAGACTGCGCGAAGCCGAGCGTTTCGATTGCCATTGGCATGTATTCAATCGACCAATTTTGCTTTATCTTCTTGAGAATTTTATTGATTTGAATTGGATCAGCGTTGACAAGTAAGCCAAAAAACTGATCGCCTATATCTACATCGCTTTGACTTTCTGTGGTGTTAGTTGATGTGTTGGATTGGGCGTATGCTGCATTGGTGTCAAGGTAGGCGGAGCCAATCGTCGCGGCAAGTGTCAAGGCAGCTAGAGCGGAGCGTTTTATTATCATGTCGAGTCATAGTTTTGATTATCATAACTCTCAAGACCCGACATGATTTAAGCGCATTACTTAACGAAAGTTAAGCTGCTGTAAGGTTGGCAATGTGGCTTTAAACTAAACCCGCATTTTGCATAGCAATTCGCATCGGCTCGAGTTGGCTTTCATAGTGTTTCCAACGATCTATGCCTTGCGTAAAGATAGCCTGTCGAACCTGTGACGCGCTGAGTGTTTTTACGGCGCGCTGAGTCTTGTGGAAATCGATGCATCCTCGTTCAAGCTCGAGCCCGCAAAAATTTAACAGCTTGGTGCTTACAGCAACTTGATCTGTCACCAGATCTTCATAATTAATGCGCATGATCAAGTTGTTGGTATGCGTCTCCCAGTACTCCATCAGAGATAAGTAACTAGTGTAGATTCTCACCAGCTCATCAATTTGATAGCTAAACTTTGCGCCCTGACCATTAAAAAGCTGGCGATAGCAAGCGAAAGCAACGTCCATCGGATTGCGGTCGACCATTATGATTTTGGCATTTGCGAGTGATGCTTTGATGATGCCTATCGAACGATGGTTGAATTGGTTTTTGTCGGTAAACACCTTTTTATCACCGCGCACGAAGCGGTTGTTGTGCTCGTACAGTCTACCAATTTCATGCCAATCCTTAGTCGTGCGACTAGACAGCCATTGATCCACAGGGCCAGCAAAGCTTGATTGGCGCTGAGCGCGCGAAACAGCGTTAGCTAGCGCGGTATACTCGTCGCCACCACTGACCTCACTATGACTGGCGATGATTTGCTCTACTAAGGTAGTGCCACTGCGAGGCATGCCCATAATGAAAATGGGCCGCAATTCACTGCTCCATCCGTCTTCTAAAGAACCAAGGCGTTCTGGCGTGAACACTGTTTTAGCGCTTTCATCGATTGCCAGTTCTGCATCGACATCATAGTGAATCGCGCGCCTTTTTAGACCATTGGCAATTTGTAGGTGTTCGAAAGCGTCTTCGGTTTG
This sequence comes from uncultured Arenicella sp., assembly GCA_937918955.1. Classification (GTDB taxonomy): domain Bacteria; phylum Pseudomonadota; class Gammaproteobacteria; order Arenicellales; family Arenicellaceae; genus Arenicella. The sequence goes on along the minus strand of CAKZRZ010000038.1, from coordinate 38,936 downwards.
CCCCATATTTTCGTAATGACGATAGGCGCAAAAGTGTAGGTTATGGATATCACGTTCCGCCACTTGCTGCCCTGAAATTAGTGACTTGATCTTACTCAAATCGGCTTCGGCATCAGCACTATAAGCCGAGGCGTTCCAGTAGGCGCGCGCGAATGAGGGGTCAACTTCAGTGGCCTTATCAAAACAGGCTTTCGCGGCTTCAAAATTGCCGACATCACGATGGAATTCGCCAAGTGAGTTCCAAGTAAGTGCATTATCTGGGTTTGCCTGTGCTACGACCTCCAGTATGTCAATGGCTTCATGGTTTCTAAACATGTGCTGCAATGCGTTCATTTTCCAAGAGAACGCTGTGGTACACCCAGGCACACGCTTAAGTCTTGCGCTGGTAACTTGCAGCAATTCTTCGAGCATAAACATGTTAAGCAAAAGCTGATAGAAAGCTATCAGTAATTGCTCTGCATGTGGGTTCTCTTCAGTGAGTTTGTGATAGTAGCTCAGGGCTCGCGCGAGGTCAGTTTGTGCAATGCTCTCAAGCATATAGAGCGCTTGTGATTCGGGTATGGTTTTACGCTCATCGTTTTGGAGATACACGATAAGTCTCTCACTCGCTTTTTGGGAGGCGGCTTCAGTCGCCGTATTTTCGTTTTTAGATGGGGTGGTGGGGGTCATTGGGCTTGTTATTATCTTTTTAATCGCAGCGACGAAATTACCCTAAAAGCTGAGCAAAATGTAGGCTTTCTGACACATTAATTCGCGATACTATTGTACGATAGCCGTATTAATTGCTCTGCCGAAGATTTAAGCGAAGCGCCCAAAGGAGGCTACACAATAGTCCGTTAACAGCTGTGATCTCACATCCATGAAAATACTCTTTCTTACTAATCAAGCTTCATATCATCAAATGCACTTCGCGCGAGCGATGGCAGCTGAATTAGGTGAGGAAAATTTTCGCATTGTGTTTCAAAAACCGACCAGCGATGCACGAGCCGAAATGGGTTGGAAAGATGACTACACCGAGCACTTTGTTTTACGTTTTTGGCAGTTGCAAAGTGACGTCGAAGAATGGATTGAAAACGCGGATGTGGTCATTCAAGGGCGCTTTCCAATTAAGTATCTTAAGCGTCGCATTAAATCAGGTAAGTTAACCTTCGCTTGCCAAGAGCGTTTGTGGAAAAAACGCCCGACACTTGGGCGAAAACTATCGCGAATGGGCCACTTTTATAAGAACTATATTTCAGTAAACGAGCCTAATTATCACTTTCTCGCAATTGGCGCTTATGCTGCCAAAGACTTGAACGACATGGGGTTCTTTAAAGGGCGAAGCTGGCAATTTGGTTATTTCATCGATGCGCCAGCCTACCAAACCCGGCCTGAACGTGACTATATACAGCTTTTATGGTGTGCTCGCTTAAGTGAGGTTAAGCGACCACGTTTGGCCTTGGATATTTTGCAAGGTTTACAGCAGCGCGGCATCAAGGCGAAGCTAACGATGGTTGGCGATGGGACATTGCGCAAGGAGTTAGAGTCGGATATCGCTGAGCGTTCTTTATCGGCTCACATTGAGTTGACCGGCTGGCAGAGCCAAGACCAAGTGCGTGAACACATGAGCAATGCAGACTTGTTTCTTATGACCAGTCATCATGGCGAGGGCTGGGGCTTGGTGGTTAATGAAGCTTTGAGTTACGGTTGCGGAGTTGTGGCTAGTGACCAACTTGGTTCAGCGGTTTGGATGGTCGAGCCTGAAAAGTCAGGCATGCTTTATTCAGATACCAAACCTGAGCATGGTTTGGACGCTAAGCTTGATCAACTCGCCGAATTGGGCCGAGAACAACTCTTGGCAATGGGCAAACGTGGTCATGCGAGCATTAGTGCTACCTGGTCTAGCCGAGTCGCAGCGCAACGAACGATTGAGTTGTCTCATCAATTACTTAAGCATGAGCTAGAATCAGCCAAGGCTTTATTCAGTAATGGTGTTGCCAAGTTCATTGGATAAGCCATTCTCCACTAAGCGTGGACTTTTACGCTACGACTGTCTTTTTGGTTCATCGATTAAAATCACGAGTAAATAGAACATGAATAATACGACTTTAATTCAGCGTTTTGGACAAGCCGCTTTAGGCTTAACCCTTCTCTTTACCAGTTCGCCGCTATGGGCATGGGGTGAAAGAGGGCACGATTTAATAACACGTGTTGCGGTTCAGAATTTACGCGTACTGTCCGATGATAAACAAGCACTGGTAAAACCGTTTGTTGCCAGAGACCACATGCTTGGTCATTTGTCGAACGCACCCGATATTGTTTGGCGTGCGCCTTATATGAGCGAACTAGAGCGTAGTGAAAACTATTCAACGCACTTCATTAACCTTGAGAAAGTGTATGCAGGTGTGAGTCTCTGGAGCGACTTGCCGACGGAGTATTCTCAATACAGAACCGACGCTCAAGCCAAAGGCTTTGAACCTGAAGGCGTTGGTTCAGCGCCTTGGAGAGTCTTACAGCTGTATTCTTTGATGGTTGAAGCACTTAGGTCTGCCGGTCAGGCTCAAGATAAAAAAGCATTTGAAGACAGCGTTAATAAAGCGCTAACTATGGGCGGCATTATGAGTCACTTTGTTGGCGACTTGGCGAACCCGCATCACACAACTGCGAATTACGACGGACAGCTCACAGGGCAGCATGGTTTGCATGCCTATTTTGAGAGTGATGTTGTCACTGAGTTGCCTCTTGAGTTAAGTGCTCGAACGGCCAAAAAGGTTAGCCAGAAGTGGCTTAGTCAGTATTCTAAATCTGAGCGTAAAGAAATCTTATCGGACCCGCAAAAACTCGTATGGGCGCTAGTAGCCAATAGCCATAGCCGCTTGCCAGAGTTGTTAGCCTTAGACGTTAAATATTCTTTGATTGAGCGCAGCACACAAGGTAATGACAAAGCAATTCGTAAACCCGTTGGTCAAATAGCAAAGCGCTACCAAAGATTCACGATTGAGCGTTTGTCGATAGGTTCGAGCGTCTTATCTCAATTATGGCTCTTGGCTTGGCTAGAGGCCGGCTCACCTGACTTATCGAACTTCCGCAGTTACTACTACCCTGTAAAGCCTGATTTTGTGCGACCAGACTATATAAATAAGTAGTGTGCTTAAAGTGAAAAATTAAAAAGGGCCGAGTGATGAATTATCACTCGGCCCTTTTTACGTTTGTGATTAATAAATCACTAATGGCGTTGACTACTTACCACTCGGCTGACAACTGGACATAGAATAAACGGCCTCGAGGATCGTGTGTTCTAGAATCAAATCCACCATTAGTAAAGACTTGTGGAGGTTGCTCATCGTTTAGGTTTGTCACACCGACAGTCGCTGCGTAGTTTTCAGAGAAATTAAAATTAATCTGCGCATCAACCGCTCCAAAAGAATCGACAGATAGATCGTTTTGATCATCCGTGTACGAATCGATATAGCGGTACGCTAATCTACCTGTGAATCGTTCGCCAGCGTATTTGATACCAGCGGAATAACGAACTTCAGGTGTGGGGCTGCCAAAGTTAGTAAAGTTTCGATTACCCGCTCCTTCTACTTGGCCCGCTTGCGGGTCATTAATGTCGTAGTTGAATACCTGCGTATAATCAAGGAATGGCGTAAAGATTCCTGCACTGGATTCAATGTCGTAGCTGGCTTTAATGTCGATACCATCAGTTTCAATACTAGAGGCGTTCACGAAGTCAGTGAAGACAAACAAAATAGTGCCGGCTGGGCTTCGAACCACGCGGTCGCCCGTGGGGTCAGCATTAACAATTGCTTGGAAACTTTCAGAGATAATTGCATCAGTGAAGTCAAAACTCCAATAGTCCAGGTCTAAACTGAAATTGCCAGGATTAAAGGAAGCGCCAAAGTTAAAGGCTTCGCTCTGCTCGGGTTGAATATCTCGGCCACCATCTCCTGGGGCTAAGTTTCTGACTGCTGCGAAAGCTGTGCCGCCAAGCGGGTCAGTAACCTGATTAAGAGAAGTGCCCTGACCATTTGTTTGGAATTGGCTTGGCGCTCTAAAGCTACTCGACAAGCTTGTTCTCAGAGAAACTGTATCACTTGGGCGATATAACAAAGAAATTTTAGGGTCGACGGTATCTCCAACATTGCCACCGTAGTCCTCATAGCGAACCGCTGCACCTAGATCCAGTCGATCGGTAATTGGTATTGACGTCTCAGCAAATACAGCAACGATGTCACGGTCTGCTGCGAAGTCTCCGCTACCAATAATAAAGGCAAAGGCATCGCGATTAGATAGCTCGTCAAAGTCGCGAGAGAAGTCTTCTTTACGGTATTGCAAGCCGACAGCTAAACCGATATCACCAGCCGCGGTAGAACCGACGCTACCTGAAAGAACAGTGTCGACCACAAATAGTTCAGATTCACTATCAATGGTTTGTGTGTCGATAATAAAGTCGAGCAAAGCCGGATCATTTGGTAAGACATTAAAGCTCGTCGCAAACGGATTGAAGAATTGGCAAGGTCCTTGACCGCGTGTTCCAGTTGCTGGGTCACAGCCGGCACCACCAAAGCCGTTCAATGCGGCTGAGAAGCGTTCAGTAACGGTATCCTCGGTTGTGAGAACAAATTCGTTTTTTGAATAGCTTATGCTCGCATCATATTGCCAATTATCTGAACCTCGAAACGCGCCACTTAACTCGGCACTTAATCTAAAGGTATCGGAATCACCGGTGCTTGGAGATACTGTACCGCCATTACCGCTTGCTCGACCGAAAAATAGAACTGGGCCAAGGCTCTCTGGAAAAATGTTGCCAGGGTTGTCGGCTGGGACAACCGCACTGCCAAGCTGCAAAAATGGGAATGAGGGTGAGTTGCCCCGAAAGCTTTCATTTTTTGCGTAAGCCGCTTCAACGCGTAGCTCATGACCATTATCTAAATCGTGCGTTATAGAACCGAACAAGTTAATGCGCTCTTCGTCGGGAACGAGTGAGAAAAAATCACCAAAGTCAAAACCGCAAAAGCCACCTTGGAACGGTAAGCCGAATGCATCTAGAGCACCTTGAGCACCTGCATTTGGAATTGGGAATCCACCTTCTGAGGCGCAGCCTGTCGGATCAATTACCGGTAGTTGACCGAGCAAGAAGAACGCTCCTGGGTTACCTAAAGAAGAAGTATCATCTTGGGGGCGACTCAGCCGGCGCTCTGCTGTGGTGAGCTCGGTTCTGTCGTAGTAACTCGCGGCTACTACGTAATCCGTTCTGTCATTACCCCAACCAAATTTTGCTTCAACCGTAACATCATCCTGACTGCCTGAACCATCAAGGCTAGAGTAGCGAAGGTTAACCGCCGAGCCTCTAAAGTCATTATCGGTAATAAAGTTAACCACGCCTGCGACCGCATCTGTACCGTAAATCGCGGCGGCGCCATCTTTAACAATTTCAACGCGTTTGATAGCAATTTGAGGAACCAGTGCATTGGTATCAACGAAGTTAATGCCATCATTGGTTAGCGCGCTGGTGTTAACTTGGCGTCGACCATTAAGCAGTACTAACGTTGATGCCACGCCTAAGCCGCGCAAATTGAAGTTCGAGGTGCCAACCGTGCCATTCTGAGTGAAAGCATCTGGATTGTTTTGTGAGCCTGCGTTGATTGTGAGGTTTTGCACAATGTCGCCTACGTTGCCTGCACCAATATCACTGATGTACCCAGCATCTAGAACCGATGTGGGGGAAGGTAAATCACTTTGTCTTAGACGACTCAAATATGAGCCAGTTACCACAACTTCTTCAATTACTTGTTCGTTGTTCGACTGCCCAGTTTCTTGTGCGAATACAGTACTTGGTGTCATTGACGCTATAGCAAGTGCCACAGCCCCAAGTTTTACAGCGCGCGAGGGTGTGGAAGGCCTCGTAGTTGATGAAAGGCTTATTTTCATTCGTTTCTCCTGGTGGTGAACTAAATTTTTTGTACGGCTACTTCTAATTATTCTTTGCCGTTATTGTCAAACATATCTAAAGAGTTACTTGTCTGCTAGTAAATAATGCGTCAGTGCTTCAAAGATTGTGTGAAGTTCAGGCGAATAGTCATGATGCTAGACATAATGCTAAATTACTAAAGGTTTGATTGACAGTTCAATGTTATTCTGACATCTAACAAGCCCTGTTGGTTTATGAAAACAAAAATGAGATAAGACCATGAAATTTGCCTACTTTAGTTTGACGTTGTTGTTAGTCGCTATGCCGTTTGCCGACGCCTCTGATCAGTCTACAGCTTGGCGACGCCTGAATATTGATAACACTTTATTAATGCAGCTCGAAAGTGGTGATGTGGTCATCGAATTGGCGCCACAGTTTGCGCCTAAGCATGTGCGCAATATTAAGGCCTTGGTCAGCGACGGGTATTTTGACGGCAGCGCGATTATTCGATCGCAGGATAATTACGTAGTGCAATGGGGCGACCCTAATTTCGATAATTCCAAAGCAAGATCTCAAGGAAATGCCGCGAAAGAAATTGATGTTGAGTTTTTCGCGAACCCGAGGGAGGTCGATTTTCAAAGACTAGAGAGCCGTGATGCTTATGCCGATGAAGTTGGTTTTGTTGATGGCTTTCCAGCGGCAAGCGATGGCAAGCAAGCTTGGCTCGCTCATTGTTATGGGATGGTTGGCGTATCCAGAGATGTGGCTAGTAATAGTGGCAACGGGTCGGGTTTGTATGTAGTAACTGGGCATGCGCCGAGACATTTGGATAAAAACGTGACCTTGGTCGGGCGCGTAGTAAAGGGGATGGAGCTTTTGAGTAGCTTGTCCAGAGGTACGGGTGAGCTTGGCTTCTTTGAGACTAAAAGTGAGCATATTGAGATTGAAAACATTGACCTTCTCAAGGACTCTGACTTGGCAGATACCGTTTCATCATTGCAAATTATGCGCACTCAAAGCGATGAATTCAAACAGCACGTGCTTAAGCGGACAACACGCACAGAAGCTTGGTTTTTAGAACCTACCGGACGTATTGAATTATGTAATGTTGGTGTGCCAAGCCGGAGCACTAAAATTAAAAATTAAAACGATCTATTCAACTGTTTAGTCGCGTGGCTCGTTTATCCTAAAACTTGCCTGAGCTAAAAAGCGCTCTACTTCAGGTCATATTGAATTGTCTTGAAAGAGGCAAGAATTAGTTGCTGAACAATTGCAGTAGCCAATTCATAATAATGAAAATAACGGTAAAGCCAATTGCAAATGCTATTACGCTGAGCGCCGTGCCGATAGCAATCATTAAGCCGTCGCGTTCAAGCAAACCCAGAGCGAAGCAAACGGTAGCCAAGGCTGGCGGAAAGTTGCTAAACGGAAACGGAATTGCAACTACAATACCGAGCAACATGATGACTAAGCCCATTAAACGGCGGGCAGAGACTGTACTTAGCTTTGGCCAACGCGGCACGACTAGGCTTTCGATTTTTCGTACGCCGCGACAGATCGTCATCCCCCATTTTTGTAGGCCTGCTACTTTCACTTGACGCTGTTGAACAAAAGGCGGAAATACCGGCGCGGGAAGGCCTAAGAATAGTTGAAATGCCGGCACGATTATCGCGATCCCTGCAAACACGGAGATCCCTGGTACCATTGCGAGTAAGGCTAAAATCAATAACACGCCGCCAAAAGAGCGACGTTGAAATTGTTGCATTAAATCTCCAACGCTTACGTGCGAACCCTCTAAGTTGTTCAGCGTTTCTTCGAGCAGTGCTGAGGTTTTTATCTCAGCAGAGTTGGCGTTAGTTCTTGTCAATTTAAACCCATTTTAGTGCATTGGAGAGTGTTTTTAAGTCTCAGCAAAGGCGCACGATTCTGTTTTTGTAAAGTCTTGATTTAACCTAGGATGCGTTCGCGTTGGTACAGTTTTACTGCAAACCATGCTAAGACCGTTGCAAGCAATAGACTGCAGATCATCGAAATACCGATCAGGTTGATTGGCACGTGTTCACCTTTAAGTGTTTCGATAATAATCATGCCTTGGCTTAATGCTGGAATCCACATATTACTGACGGAAGGTTCTGGTGATAAAAATGCCAAGGACATTAGTGGCAATGTTGGAACAAGCATAACCATGCCTAAATAAGACTGTGCTTCTTTATAGCTCTTAGTGAAAGATGCCACCAGTACCATCAACGCGCAGCCGGCAAACACAAACGGCAAGCAGGCCAAAAATATTTTTAAGATGCTGCCCAAGCTAACCGAGATCGAGATGAGGTCGACTGGCATATACTTAAATGCCAGCGCCAGACCTGAGAGAACCAGTAGCAGAGTTAAGGATGAGAACACGACAGTGGCACCAAGTTTGGCCAGCAATACGATGTGGCGTTTGACTGGTTGGGTTAACAAGGGTTCAAGCGAACCTTTCTCTCGTTCGCCAGCGGTAGTGTCGATGGCTAAATACATGCCGCCGGCCATAATAAACATGATCATTAAATACGGCATCATGGTAAGAAACTGACCGCTTCGCGCTTGTGGTGTTGCAACATCGGAGGTGTTTATTTGTATTGGCCTAACCACTTCAGGGTTTACTCCTCGTGCCATTAGTCGTAGTGAGCTGATTTGGCTAGAGTATGTGTTGATGGCACTTCGAACAGTGCTATACCCTATTTTTTCTAACCCAGTGATCGAGCTATCGTGAATCAACCGTAAAGGTGCAGTAGTGCCTTTGCGAAATGCCTCAGGATAGTTTTCGCCTATCAGCAGAATCACGCGATACTCGCCTTGCGATATGGACGCTTCTGGATCGTCCGGCGCGTCGACTATTTCAATATTATTTTGACCTAGCCAAGCCATCAAATTCGGCGCATATTCAGCGCCAATGACTGGCAATTTTACAGCGTCGGCATTAACTAAATCGGTTTCTTCTTTCACGGTTTTGTCGAGAAACCAGATCAAGCCAAAGATTAGCAAAGGGAAAATAACTATGGATATTCCCATGGTGGTTAAGGTTCGACGGTCACGGGCGTTATCAATAACTTCTTTCTTCAGGATTGTCCATAGGCTAGATAGATGACTTATATTTCGAGTGTGCATTTAGATCAACCCCTCTTCTGAACCGATGGCTTTAACAAAGGCATCTTCTAAATTAGCCTCGTTGGTTTCATGACGCAAGCTGTCGGGCGAACCACTGGCCGCGACTGTGCCGTTAGCAATGATTACAATTTCGTCGCATAGCGCGGCCACTTCTTGCATCACGTGGCTAGAAAATAAAACGCAATGCCCTGCGTCTTTTAAGCGTTGAATCACTTCTCTTAGGCCGCGGGTTGCCATAATATCGAGCCCATTAGTGGGTTCGTCTAGTAATACGTTTCGAGGCTTATGCACCAGTGCTCGAGCTAAAGCCACTTTGGTTTTCTGACCTTGTGAAAAGCCTTTTGCGCGTCGGCTAATAAAGTCATTCATATCCAGTAGCTCGGCAAGTTCGTCTACCCGCATAGTCAATTCCTTACCTGACATGCCGTGCAATTCACCAAAGTAGCGTACATTTTCACGAGCTGTTAGGCGCTCGTAAATTCCTGCGCCATGCGTTAATACTCCAATTGAGGTGCGCACCGCGAGCTTGTCTACGGTGACGTCGCGATTATCTATTAAGGCTCTGCCCGAGTCGGGCTTGAACGCGGTGTATAAAATTCTTAGCGTTGTCGATTTTCCCGCGCCGTTCGGCCCGAGTAAGCCGGTGATTTTTCCGTCTTGAGCCGAGAATGAAACACCGTCGATCGCTTTGACTGAACCGAAACATTTCTTTAAATCTAATACTTCTATCATGCTTCTGGCCCCGCTGGGTCAATGAAAAAAGGCATTGCGCGCTCGCGTTCAATGCAATCAGTTTTTAAACGATCTAAATCGACATTTTCAATAAAGTCTCTTAACAGGTAAGGCACGCAACCGCGAGCGATTACCCCATGTCCATGTGATGGCACCACAAGGTGTTTAGACTTGCTGAACATTGCAGCAGCACGATGCCCGTTTGCAGGGGGAGTGATCGGATCTGTTTCACCTGACAAGATCAGCACCGGTTTGTCGCTATCAAAAGCTTGAGTGAAATCGTCGTCGATGACTCCCTTGGGCCACATTTCGCAGGTCGCCGCTATTGCGTCGATCATGTCGCTACCAAAGTAGGTGTTTGCCGTTTCAGAGGCAGCTCCAGGTTTGACGAAAGGTGCGTCTTCAGCGCAGACAACCGAATTGTGCATGCCTGTTGCAAATTCGTCGGTCAGGGATTCTAGCGTGCTGATACCCTGGGCGGCGAGTGGAATATAGTCTCCATCATAGGCTCGCGCGATAATCATCGGTAATAGCGCCATAGTTTCTGTTGCGTATGGCAGAAAGCGAACCACGGCTAACAAGTCACTTTCGCTGACCGTATGCTTTACTAGTTTGCCGCTAGTCGGATGCGGGAGTTCAATTTCAACGGTTTGATCTACTAATCGAGCGCGTAATTCTTCGAACTTTTGGTCGACATCGCCAAATTCGCTTTTGCAGCTGACGGTTTGATTACAACGTGAAACCATTGCGTCAAATGCGTCCTGAGATCGGCGTGCGATCTCCGCGCCCGCTAGGTTAAGACCAATATCAACAACACCGTCGATAATAATTGCCCGAGTTTGATCTTCAAAACGTCTTAAGTAGTGCTGTGCCACTCGAGTGCCATAGCTAACGCCATAAACGGTAAGTTGCTCGTATCCTGCCGCCTGGCGTACGGCCTCTAAATCTTGTACCGCCACTGAGGTTGTGTAGTAGCGAAGGTCGTGCTGGCTAAGTTCAGTAATGCATTGCCGAGTTAAGGCGAGAGTTTGTTCTCGATCAAAGCTGCTTGTTGGAGTTTCGTCGGGCTGTGGACATGTAAGTTTGTTGGAACGTCCGGTACCGCGTTGATCAACAATTATTATATCGCGTTTACTACGAATGAACTCCAGTGCTTGACGATAGCTAATAGCCATATCAATGGATGAGCCCCCAGGGCCGCCCTGAATTAGGGTAAATGCATCGCGTTCAGGTTCAGATGCGCTTGATGGAAGCTTAACTACGGATAGGTCGATTAATCGGCTGTTCTTATCGTCAGGATTTTCACGACGTTGGAGAGTGGCGCACTCCGCATCGATTTCAATTGCGCTATTCTGAATATGGCAGCGTTTAAACTCTAAGCTGGTGCTCGGCTCTTGTGTGTAGCCTGAGATAGTAAAAGTGAGCGACGCTAAGGCTGTGATCGTCATCCAACTCGCCCTAAAACACTTGGTTTTTGCGGTGACAGAGAAAGTTCTCATATGTCCAATCCGTTTAGAAATTCAAACGGTAAATCTACCACAGTTTAGACGGAGAATGCGTGAGCTGTTCTCAGTCATTTAGCGCAAGCTTGTTCAAGCAATTGACAATCGTTACGATCGCGCAGAGCTGGCTCGCGGTAAATTAAAGATGTGTCCGAATTTGGCTGCTAGTCGTTTTCGATGAATCGGCTATTAGTCGCTCAAAGCTTGCACGCTCGCGCTTTACATGAGCACGGAGCGATGACTTCAATGTTTGGTAAATTTCTTGCAGCTCGGCTGTATGATTTTGCTTGGCCTGATTCACTAATTGTTGCAAAAGGTTATCACTTCGAAGCTCGAGAACTGTACCATTGTGTTTCTCTAACGCTTGAGCGAATTTTAAAATCCAATTTAAGCTTGTTGCATCAAGTTGTTTGGTTTGAAGCTTCGATATATCAATCTTATCTGTCATTTCACACCCCCCAGTGTGCCGACAATATCTGAAATTGTGTCAAGTAGTTCAATAGACTTAAGTTATGTACGATTTTTAGACTAAAGTCTTATAACGGAGATTGTTATCGGCCGCACTTAATCAGTTGGGCCTAGCGTTAGCATTCTCAGATCAATACGGTACCATTCGAAGTATGGTTAGCACTTTTTTCAAACGTCTAAACGAGCCATTTCCGAGTAAACAAAGTCTCGGAGACAGTCTCAAGCGGCAAATATACATTTCATTGTTTATTGCCGCGTTCCTGTTTTTCTTCAAGCCCTTTGGCATGAGGCATGCCGAAAATCCTTTGTATTTGTCTCTTGCCTTTGGTTTGGTGTCGTTTTTATTCTCGTTAAGCTTTGACCTTTTTTGCCGATATGTTCTTAAGATTCGCACTGACTTACCCAGTTGGACACTTTTTAAATGGTTACTCTACGTTTTTTTGCTGGTGAGCTGGATCGCGTTTGGTAACTATGTCTTACAAGCGGTGTTGTTTTGGGGAGACTTGGGCAGCTTTGCTCTTTGGTTGCAGGTATGGAAGGCGACCCTGCTTTTAGGGTGTTTCCCGATAGTCTTCTCCGGGTTAGTTATTCAAATGCGTGCCGTACAAAGCAATCTACGGCAAGCTCAATCGATTGAACTCCCGCAACACGTCGAGGCACGTGAGTTTAAACCCAAGATTTGTTTTGAAAATGGCGTGAACGATGTTTATGAGTGCTTTATTGACGAGATACTACTGGTCGAAGCGATGCAGAATTATGTTCAGCTAACTGTAATAAGAAATGGCAAGGTCGAGCGGATGACGTTGCGGCAAACAATCTCTAGCATCTACGAGCAATTTCAATCGAGTGGCGCCGAGCATGTGCTACGTTGCCATCGGTCTTATCTTGTAAACCTCGATAAAATTTCACAAGTAAGTGGCAATGCTCAAGGCTTAAAATTGAGTTTTGATGGCTTAGAAGGTGTGCTTGTGCCAGTGTCTAGAAGCTATATTGCTGAGTTTAAGCATGCCATTGCGAATGCCACTCGTCCCTAAAGGCTGCGATTAAGTCGCACTGTCTTGTTATTCATCAATTAGGCATGCAGCTCGTCCCAAACAGTTAGCTGGCGCAAGCTCGGGCACTTAAAGTTGTCTCATTAACTATAAACATAGCTTTGATGGTGGCTTCGATGACAACACTCTTTACTCCCTTTTTGGTTCTTCATATTGCCGCTGGCTTTATTGCTCTTGTGCTGTTTTGGGTACAGGCCGCGGGCAGAAAAGCAGGCCCACGACATAGATTGCTTGGTCAGTATTATCAACGCTTGATGTGGACAGTGGTACTCAGTGCCGTAGTTTTGTGCGTGATTCGTATTGCGCAAGGGAATATAGTCGGGGCACTATTTTTAATGTTTTTAGCTCTTATTACCGCCAAGCCTCTTTGGATAGGCACAAAAGTGCTGGGGCTAAGAACGAAATCTCAGCGCGCTACGAATTTAGCTTGGTACAATAAAGTTGCTCTAGCATTTAATCTAGTGATCGTTATTACTGGTGGAGCAATGTTGATGTATGGCTTGAAATCCACTAGCCAGTCTTTTGCAGTGTTAATGATGATTTTTGGCGGGCTTGGACTAAGTAATACGCCTGATTTGATCGCCACTCTAAAGTCCATGCGCTCTGAAGCGGCGGTTGATTGGATGAAAGAACATATTGTTTCAATGGGTACCAGTGGTATTGCTGCTCATACCGCGTTTCTGGTATTCGGCGCGAGTCGTATTTTGCCGAGCGCCGTGACTCAAAGCAGTTGGTCATTTATTCCCTGGGTAGCACCTTCGGTAGTCGGAGTTATTTTAATACGTCGCGCAGTGTTAAAGTATCAGTCTAAGCAAAATATAAAAGCGGTTTAAATTTTGTAATATAAAACCGATATTGCAGGTCTTGAGGATTAAGTAAAACAGCACAAGCGCCACGAGCGCATTAATTTTTTCCAAGAACGAGGCCCTCCTATGAAACGCAAACTCTTAATCGTCGCTGCGACATTCGCGCTTTTAGCACAATCTACTTATTCATTTGCTTCAGGGGGTTACTCCGGTGGCGGAGGTTTTAATCGAGGTAGCTCAGGTTTTGAGAATCAGCGCGCAGTCGATCAAACCTACGAAATTGGAAAATCAATTTTTAACGGCCGAGCACGTGGCGAACCAAGCCTTGAATATTGCATCGACGTTGAGGGAGAGCGCTTACCGGTTAAGCGAAAGTCGGTTAAAAGTTTCAAAAAGGGCACCTATAACGATTTTGCTCGCAGTCTATATCGCTGTGATGAGCCTGAGTCATTAATCGCCGAAAGCCTTACACGTGATAGTCTTTTATATGTGATTTACTATTTGAATAAGCGCCATAAGCTTGATTTGCGCGGAGCTTAGACTCACGCCAATATAGATCCTTCCAAATGGATGTCATTTAAAAGCCCCATCGCTCATCTTCAGCGTGGGGCTTTTTTGCTTTTTGGGTTTATCGAACAGGGAAGAAAATTCGTTTCAAGTAAGGCGCGCACAGGTAAAGCAAAAACAACGGTATGAATTCAATGGCTAACATCCAAGCCGAATGTTCATAAGGTTCTAGTCCTGAGTTGTTTAGGTTAATACCTGATGCATAACTTAAAAAGATAAATACCGATGCCGCCCATGCCCATACAGATGGTCTGAATACAGCAAATGGTAGTAGCCATACCAAGTACCACGCATTCAACGCCGGAGCGCACAAAAATAGACCCGCATAGAGTAAATCGCCTCTAAGCGAGAGGTGTGGGGGAAGCTGTTCTCGTTTTAGATAGTTCAATAGGTATAGCCCGCAGCCAATTGCAAGCGAGCCCAGCAAAGCAAGTTTAATTGCAGTAATCGAGAGCCAGGATCCGAACAATGCATCGATGAGAAAGTAAAGCGGCGCGTTGAATAACCAGCTGCTGCCCATTGCACTCAGACCATCTGGTACCCAAGCTTGTTTCAGACCGAACGGTAACGCTAATAAGGCGGCGGTAACCCCGAACGCTAACCAGGCTCGAACACTAAAGCGCAGTATGAATGGTAGGAGCAAAACAGCAAACACCTTCACTCCGCAAGCGAGTGCTAAAAGAGCGCCAGCGAAGAGCATTTGCTTTCGCTGAATAACAAGTAAAGCTAGAACGACACATGCTACGCCCAGCACATCTGGATGCGCGCTGATGACAAATTCTTTTATGATCAGCGGTGACCATGCGTATAGCAACACTGAGTTCGGTTTTGCCAATTGCAAAAGAATCAGAATGACTGCGATATCAGCGATGCCCATAAATAGTTGCAGTGGCCATACTTCTCCTGGAGATATTAGATAGGCTAGTGCAAATACCCATTGAATAGTCGGGCCGTATACGGTTTTTACCTCGGGATAGTTGATACCATCAAGAATGGTTTCAAAGCGTTCGTTTAAGTTTTCTGATGCAAAAAAGTCAGCAGGGGCCAGCGCATAGGGCGACCCGTGCTCGACGGTCATGCGTGCATCCCAAAGGTAGCGATAAAAATCGTCTTCAAGAATAGGGAAGCTGCTAAGGCCAATTAAGCGAAAGATAAGTGCGAACCCTAGCAGTAGCCATACATCTATTTGTTGATCTCTTCGCTCGTAGATAAACCAAAGTGCGAAGCTAAGACAGGCACATGGTCCGGCAACCCAGAGTAATTGGCTAAGCGTGGCATCACCGTAGTATTGGGACTGGCTCGCAAGGTAGCCATAGGCAATCGCCGACAGTAAACCAGCGGCAATGGCGATGTGATTCGCTTTAGTTTTAGAGTTAGGAGCGTGCATTGCGATTCGTAATTAATTGATAAATGGAATTGTATGCTCTATTCAGGTAAGGAAATTCAAAGTAAAAAGGTCTTATAAATGGCAAGCCAAATGAGTTGTGTAAGAAAACAGAATTGTTATTTTTAAAAAAATTGTTTTCAGACGTGTATTCAATTTAATCGGAGTCGCCCTATGTCGTACTATCATCAACGTGTTGCTGTCATCATACCCGCTTTCAACGAAGCGCTCAGTATTAAGTCTGTGGTCGATGAATTGCGAGCACTTAAGGCGCCCCAAAACCATGATCTGAGTTTGATTGACGATATAATCGTGGTCAACAATGGTTCGACCGATGGTACCGCCGAAATAGCCAAGGAGGCTGGTGCGACTGTATTCAGCGAATTTCGTCAAGGCTATGGTTACGCGTGCTTGCGTGGTATTGAGCAACTTGAGCGAGTCGGCAGATTGGCACCGGACATTGTGGTGTTCGTTGATGGTGATCACTCGGTCGAGGCCAGTGAGCTGGAACTTTTGCTGCATTCAATTGCCGATGGCAATGATTTGGTAGTCGGTAGCCGAGTTGCGCACCTCCAAGAATCACAAGCCATGAGCCCGCATCAACAATTTGGTAATGAGCTTGCAAGTGGATTGATTCGATTGCTTTGGAAAGAGCCCATTACTGATCTAGGGCCGTTTCGTGCAATTCGCTACTCGTCACTCAAACAGCTCGATATGCAAGATCAGCGTTTTGGCTGGACAGTTGAAATGCAAGTTAAGGCAATACAAGCGGACATGGCTTACTCGGAAGTACCTGTTACCAGTCTCAATCGAATTGGCGTGTCGAAAATCAGTGGCACGGTGCGTGGAACTATTGGCGCAGCGATTGGTATTTTTTCAACGGTATTCAAACTTTATTGGCGCGAAGCCAAGTTTCTAGCCTCATTAAAATCGGCGACAGAATAGGCGTTAACCACTTTTCACGTTTCTTGGAGAAATTTTTGATTAAGTAAAAATTGTCAGTACTTTGATTCTTCTTGGCATACGTTCATAATGAGCGGATTACAAAAAAGTTAGACGAGATTGATAATGAAAAACTTAGTAATTGTTTTGCTTTTGCTGGCAGGTGCTTTGTTCGGTGGCAAATTCGCAATTGAGAAACGATACGAGAGCAAATTGGACGATGCGATTAGCATGGTTCGAGGTTTTGCTTCGGTCAGCTATGAAAGCGTTAAAATTGATTTTGACGGTTCAATCTCCCTCAATGGTTTAAGCATAGTTCCTCCTGGTTTTGAGGAGAGTATTAGCGTCGGCCGCATTAGAGCCATTTCGTCTGACCGCTTTATGGCGGTGAACAGTTTTAAGTCTTTTGAGAACGGAAACTTCCCCGAGACGTTTGAGTTCTCAATTGAGCAAATGTCGACGCCTGTCGCAGAGTTTGAAAAATATTCTTTAGATGGTTTTAGAAGCGCGAGTAACGCGAAAGAATGCCGCGCGTTTTTGACTTCGTTTAATTATTCAGCCGCAGGCTATTCTCGGATTGATGGCGATATGCGCGTATCCTTTGATTTTAGGGACGTTTATAACGCTGTGGTCAGGGTGGATTCATACGACCAGACAGCCAGTATGAACCTAAAGGTAGTAGGCGATGCAAGCCAAGCTAAATCAGTTGCGATCGGGCTTTCTAAACAGTTACCAATCAGTGAAATCAATCTAAGTGCTTCTATCGAGCCGGATGCCGCTGAGAGGTTCGTGAAACAATGCGCAGACCACTTTAAGGTCACTCCGGAGGTGTATTTAGAGAAAGTGGTGGGTTCGAAGAAGTATTCTGAAAACAGTTTCGGCGTTGACCTAGGCCCGCAAATGCGTGAAGCCGTGGTTAGATTTATGCGCGGAGGCAGTGAATTCAGCTTGAAATCAGAGCCCTCTTCTCAGCTCAAAAAACTAGAGCAGCTCAAGTTTTACAAAACCAAAGATATTTTGCGCTGGATGAATTTAGCTCTTGAACTCGACGGTGAATCTCTGCCGCTGGCCGAATCTGTGCTTGAGGCCGAGGAGCAAGCTGAGGAAAAGAAGAAACAAGAGCAGCAGAAAGTAGAAGTAAAGCCGACTTATAGTGTCGTCAGCGTGAATAGCGCAGAGCAGTATATCGGTCGTTGGGTTCGCATTACACGTACTAACTCACGCAAGCCTCTCGAGGGAAAACTGTCTGGGGTTAGCATTAGTAATCGGCTAATGATAGACATGTTTCAACACGGCGGCTTGATGACTCAAACCGTTAGACTCGATGAAATTGATCGTATTGAAGTGCTCAATAATTAGGGTCCTTGGTGGATACCATTGCGGCCTTGCTGAGCATAAGTCGGTAATCCAAATTTGATTACTTACATTGCTCGCAGAGCGCTGAGCGTTCTCGCTAGGTTTGCCTTCTTTGGTACTTACTCTTAGGTGCTTAGTAAGGTGTCGAGTGCGCAACAAATAGATGATTTTACTATCGAACTAGGTCAAAGCTCTGAGCTCGGGCTTGCTCTAGCGCTTGCGGCTATGATGTTTTCAGTCGCGCTCAACCTTGCGCCTTCTAGCTTCGGTTTTTTACGAACTAATCCTCGCGCTTTTTTGCTTGGGCTATTCGCTCAGCTTGTCGCGTTGCCGTGTTTGACCCTCGTTCTTTGCTATTTGATAGCGCCGATGCCATCCGTGGCACTTGGTATGATATTGATCGCCTGTTGCCCAGGTGGCAATGTCTCGAATATGTTGGTTTTATTATCGCGTGGTAATGCGGCTTTATCTGTATCGCTGACTGCTTTTTCGAGCGTAAGTGCGGCCTTTGTCACGCCCATTGCGATTTTATTCTGGAGCTCTTATTACCCTCCGACTGCTGAGTTGTTGACGACAATTGAACTTGATAAGCTAAGTTTTTTGATACAAACAGCGACGGTGCTTGGTTTGCCGTTGCTGCTCGGAATTTTGTGTAATGTTCGTTTTCCGAATATTGCCGCGGTAATTCGCAAGCCACTAGTGGTCTTCTCGAGTGCGTTGTTGCTTTTGATCGTTATTGGTGGCGCCATTCAGTATTGGCAGACGTTTCTTTCGATCGGTACCGGCTTATTAGTGATTGTGGTACTTCATAATTCGGCAGCCTTTTTACTTGGTAATACCATCGCGCGATTGGCGCGATTGGGCTCGGCAGATCGGAGAGCGCTCAGCTTTGAAGTAGGTATTCAAAACGCTGGATTGGGGATTGTGATATTGTTAACTCAATTAGGTGGCCTTGGTGGCGCATTTATTGTTGCTGGTTTATGGGGAACTTGGCACATTATTGCTGGACTAGTTTTGGTTGCACTATTTAGATTAAATCCAAAACTATAGCTTAGATCTGAGATTGTAGAATTTACTATTATAAACATTGGAATTTAAATTGAACTGACATCTTAACTGGCGTGGGGCACGCCCGAGGAGATTGTATGTATGATTTGAAAATCATAAATGGTTCTATCATTGATGGAACTGGGGTTGCAGCGTATCGCGCGGATATTGCTGTTACCGACGGAGTGATTTGCGAATTGGGTGATTTTGCTGGTGATGCTGTGCGAGTTATTGACGCGCAAGGCAAGCTCGTGACACCTGGCTTTATTGATATCCACACGCACTATGATGGCCAAGTATCTTGGGATCAAGAGCTAATGCCATCGGTTAATCATGGCGTTACTACCGCGGTGCTGGGCAATTGTGGAGTGGGTTTTGCTCCTTGTCGAGAGTCTGATAGAGAGCAACTAATTAAGCTTATGGAGGGTGTCGAAGACATCCCTGGTACGGCCTTGCATGAAGGCATCGACTGGCAGTGGGAAACCTTTCCAGAGTACATGGACGCGATCGAAAAAATTCCGCATACCATTGATTTTGCCGTGATGGTGCCGCACGACCCCTTACGTGTTTACGCTATGGGCGAACGAGCTATGTTTGATCGTCAGGCAAATTCGAGCGAAATCGCTCATATGAAAGCCTTAGTGCGTGAAGCGATGGAAGCCGGCGCCGTTGGTTTTTCGACTGGGCGCAGTGATTCGCATAAAACTTCCGACGGCGATTGGACACCAGCAAGTGAAGCCGCTCAAGATGAATTGGTTGGCATTGCCAGTGCGTTTCAAGGTCTAGATTACGGCGTACTACAAGCGGTCAACGATTTTGACATGCTACGGCCAGAAGATAATTTTGAGCACGAGTTCAGTATTATGCAGGCGTATTTCGAGGCCAGTGGCGGGCGCCCAGGTTCGATGTCGCTTATGCAGCGCGATTTCGCACCTAACGACTGGCTTAAAATTATTGCTGGTAGTGAGAAGATGAACGCCGATGGTTTAGATATCAGTTTGCAAGTAGCACCGCGAGCGATTGGCGTCTTTAATGGCCTAAACTGCACGTTTCATCCGTTGATGGCTCACCCTAGTTACATCGCAATTCGAGACAAAAGTTTGTCTGAGCGTGTGGCGATTATGCGCGACCCCAAATTCAAAAAGCAGTTATTGAGCGAAAAACCAGTGCCTCTTTCTGGGCCTGGTTCGCCAGTACCGCCTATGGTCGACCTTATGATCAGCCGTTACGAAGAAATTGCCGAAAAGCTATTTAAGCTCGACCATCAAGGAGTTGTCGACTATGAACAAGGCAACGATACATCGATAGCGGGTAGAGCTCGAGCCGCTGGGGTTAGCGTTTGGGAGCAAGCCTATGATGTGATGCTGGAGGACGACGGTAAGGCTCTGATTTATTATCCCGTGTTTAACTACACCGAGATGAATTACGATAATGTTTACTCCATGCTGACACACCCAAAAGCGCTGCCAGGATTGTCTGACGGGGGCGCACATGTGGGAACCATCTGCGATGCCAGCTTTCCTACCTACCTACTCACCTATTGGACTCGAGATCGTAAGCAAAAGAATCGCTCTAGCATAGAGCTTGAACGCGCAGTGCAAATGCTCTCAGCTGATGGCGCCGACTACTTGGGTATGAGTGACCGCGGGCGACTAAAGGTAGGGCTTAAAGCTGACATTAATATTATTGACTACGAGGTTTTAAGTCTCGGTGTGCCAACAATGATTCAGGACTTACCGGCTGGAGGTCAGCGACTATTGCAGCCGGTAACGGGCTATGTGGCTACCTTTGTTGGGGGCGAACAAGTGGTCGCCAATGATCAAGTGCTTAAAGCGAGGCCGGGCAAGCTGGTTCGAATGGCGGGCTAGCTTTTATCGTCTAGAGCTAAAAAATTGCCTAGAGCCCAAAAACTGCCTAGAGCTAAAAAACTGCCTAGAGCTTCATAGAATTAGAGCAAAAAGATAGCCCAGTAGTGGCATACACTGCCGCCAATGACGAATAGGTGCCATATTTCATGGCACCACGGAAACCAGTTATCTAGCACATAAAAGACTACGCCGGCAGAATACACTATGCCGCCAGCAACAAGCAGGGCAAAGCCCATTTCAGACATGCCTGCCATCATTGAGTCGAGCGTAAACACACAGGCCCACCCCATCATTAGATAAATAACGATTGGAATAATGCGCGGGCCTTTAATAGGCAGGTTTTCAACAATCATCCCAATTAACGCTAAGCTCCATACCACACCGAATAACCACCAACCCGTGGAGCCCTTGATGGCAACCAAAGCAAAGGGCGTGTATGTTCCGGCGATGAGTAAATAAATAGCAAGGTGATCAAAGCGCTGGAACACATCTTTGGCACGTCCCTGAAAACTATGGTAGAGGGTCGAGGCTAGGTAAAGCAGAAATAGTGTGATGCTGTAGACTGTATAGCTCACTATCTTCAATATATTGCCTTCAACAGCTGCTAATGTGATCAAGACTGAAGCCCCAACCAATGCCAGAGCAGCTGCAACTAAGTGGCTAACGCTATTAAAAATTTCGCCTTTGTACATGATAATTAGAGTGCGTATTTATTCAGATTCAAGAGCTGACTGGTACAGACTGTTGAGGGGTTTTGCGAAAACACTGCGAACCAAAGGTTCAAACAAGTCTAAGGAGAGTTTCGGTTTACGGGCATCAAACGCCAAATCATCGTAGTGATCTACAAAGCGGAGCGTGCGTTGATAATACGGGTGATCTCGAAATTGGTCGCGCATGTTTCGGTCAATGCCAAGATAGTGAAAAAAATTATAGCCCTGAACCACAGCATGATGTTTGATCATCCAAAGGTTTTCGTCGCTCACAAATGGTTCGAGAATTGAGGCCGCTACATCGGCATGGTTCGCACTGCCGAGCGTGTCACCTATGTCATGCAAGAGGGCGCAAACCACATATTGTTCATCCTCTCCAGCCTCAGCCGCAAGTTCGGCAGTTTGCAAACTGTGTTGCAAACGATCAACAGGGAAGCCTCCATAGTCGGAGTCAAGCAATTGCATATGCGCTAAGATTCTATCTGGCAATTTACTAAAAAATGCCATTTGTTCGCCCATAATTGTTTGCCAATCTTCGGCTGTGCTATCGGACATTTTATGAAACTGGGCACGCATATTAAACTCCTAGGGTTGACGGTGGTCATTATATTGGATGCTGCTTACTTGATGGTCAACGCTAATGCTACGCGAAGCCTTGCAAAAGTAATGTATGATGGCGCAGTAGAAGATAATTTAGTTGTCTGTTTTTCCAATTTAGGGGCCATTTAACAGCTTGTTTTTAGTCATCGCCAGAACCTTTAACATCAGCAATGTCGCCTTAGTCTTGGTCTCGCTAAGCTTTTACCTGTCGACCAGCGCGTTCGCAGCTTGGAAAGATAACGACTTGGAATGGAAGCTAAAGCGAGATCGAAAAGGTATTCAGGTCTATTTGGCTAAAGTGCCGGGGTCCAAATTTCGTGCAATTTTATCCACCATGGAAGTTGATGTTTCGCCTAAAGAGCTAGCAGCGCTGGTGATGGATCTCGAGAATTGCCCTAACTGGGCGGCAATGTGTAAATCTGCTGAAGTTATTGAGCGAATATCGCCGAGTGTGTGCTACGTTCGCTCTGTTAATGATGCACCGTTTCCTGTTCGTGATCGTGATGTTGTTGCCAAGGTAACTTGGTTCTATGATCGTGATAGCGGCAAAATTTCTATGCACAGTGACGCGGCACCTGAAAAATTACCAAAACAAAAAGGATTAGTGAGAGTGAAAGCTGCTTCCTCGGAATGGCATTTTACACCGCAAGAAAATGGCAAAGTACTGGTTGAGAACTACGCTCACATTGACCCCAATGGAAAAATTCCAGCTTGGTTAATCAACCTAATGATTGTTGAATCGCCGTATAAAACTTTAAAGAAAATGCGTGAGCTAGCGTTAACAGGTCGTTACAAAGGAATTGAATTAGGCTTTGTCGAAGATACTGCTCGAGTCGAAGACATTGAGTAGACCGAAGCAAATTATAATTGAGCGAACAACAAATTAGTCCAATACGAGAACCTTATGATCACACTCCATCACTTGCGCATCGGTCGCTCACTTTTTACTGTTTGGTTATTAGAAGAAGCGGGCGCCGAATACGACTTGAAAGTCTATTTACGTGACCCAGAAACAATGCGCTCGCAGGCCGACCTTAAAGCCGTTCACCCCTTAGGTAAAAGCCCAGTCATTGAAGATGGAGATTTGATGCTAACTGAGTCTGGGGTGATTACGAATTATATTCTCGAAAAATTCGATAGCGATTTTGTCTTGCACCCAAGTAAAGACGATTTAGCGGTTTGGGCAAAGTATCAACAATGGCTTGCGTACTCAGAGGGGTCAGTTTTCGCACCCTTACTATTGAAAATGCTAACGCTGAGAAGCGGAATTGATCACCCTGTTATAACGCCTTTTAGTGATGCCGAGATCAAGTTACATTTCGGCCACATCGTTAGCCAACTTGGCGAAAATGACTACATCCTCGGCAACAATTTCAGTGGTGCGGATTTCGGGATTTGCTATGTAGTTTCTATGGGTGAGCGACTAGGTCAGCTTGCTGACTATCCTGTGTTGCAAGCGTATATGCAGCGTTGTATGAGCCGCCCAGCATTTCTTCGGGCAGTTGAGAAAGCAGTCGAATAATCGATCGCTTATTCGATGTTTGATAAGGCATTCATTGGTCAAAGCATTCTCAGTATTTTTATCAGCCGGTGTTGTTTAGTCTGCCAAAAAGCCCGTTAAGCGATACTGTGTTGCAGAAAGATTAGAGCATCTCGAATATCAAATATAAACGAAAAGCAAATTACAAATGTCATAACACTGCACCAAATACTATATGCACTCGGTTTAGCAACAAATGGTCGCTGGGTCAGTAATTTGATAAGGCCGGGTGTCCAGAAAATTACGTGGATTAGGGCTATATAGCCTGAGTAATTTGGGATCCCGAAAATTTTGCCGATAATCATACTGCAAATTACGCCGGCAACCATGCCACCAAAAATCCAGCGCGCGATAGAGTGATTTTTCACGAAGAATATTCCGCCCATAAACCAGGTCGCCATAAAACCAACCCATAATTGCACCCAGAGTGGCGAGCTATAAAAACCCTGCGCATCAAACACTTGCATCGCTTGATTGCCATGCTCGAATTCTTGTGCGAAGCCGAGGCTACTGAAAAGTAAGCTTGCAAGAAATAGCGCCACAGTCTTAGGAGTGCATTGTTTTACATGGCTCATAGGCTCGATCCATTATTTTGTTTCTAAAGTCTAAGTGACAACTATAATATCGTGATGTTTCGTAAATCACTACATCGTTATCTCGGCCTTTGCTTAGGTATTATTTTTCTGATCATCAGTGTTACGGGTGTGATGCTGCTTTGGAAAAAAGAATATCTTTGGTTAACTGTTGACGGATCTAAAGAAGTAATCGCGCCGTACGAATTGCCAAACGCGATCAAGACAATTGAAGATCACTACGCGGATAACGAAGTGCTGTTCATTCAGCTTTATAGTGAAGACTTAAGTATTCATAAGGTATTCTTAAGTGATCGACGTTACGCCTGGCATACACAGCGCGGTGAGTTTATTCAAGCATGGGAAGCCGGAGAACGATTCGAAGATTTGATACTCGATTTACATCATCAACTTTTGTTGGGGAATGCAGTTGGTTTGAATATTGTAGGCTTTGGTGGTCTATTAGGTTTGTTGCTCATTACTTTAGGCGTATCAATTTGGTGGCGAAGGCGGCAAGCTTTGTCTGAAGGTTTTATGCTGTGGCGCATATTGTCTAGAGAGTTCTTCATCAGAGGCACAGGCGTTCGAACGCGCCTGATCGTGAGTCACGGTAATCTAGGTGCCGTATTTGCGGTGCCGTTTTTACTCTTAATAACTACCGGCGTAATACTTGTATATCCCGTGGAATCGCGTTGGCTTGTTCTTGAAACTACTGGTTTGATGCGAGAAGCAAATGTTGAAAAAACAAGTATCTCTGAACTTTCACAAACTGATGTAGTTAGTAAAATTGAGCAGGTCGATGGTAGTTTGGTTTCATGGCATGACATGATTGCTGTAGCGCGGGAGCGCTTTCCTAATTCGAAAATCAGGTCTGTTCAACCCGCCCGTATAGGAGAGGTCGATACGATTGCAAAGCGGGTTGTTAGCCTCCAACAGGAGCGCGGATGGCATCGGCTGGGGCGAACATCAATGAAGTTTTTTGTAGACGGTCGAATCGAGATCCGCGACGAGCTCGAGCAGGCCATGGCTTTACGAGTCTTTGGTTTTTCATACCCATTGCATACCGCCAAGTTGGGAATATTGTATAAGTTGTTTTTATCGATAGTCGGCTTGACGCTGGCGCTTGTTTGCATATTTGGCGCATCCTCATATCTTAAAAAGCACCCCTAATACTCAAAACGAATCTGGATAGGGGCGCCTCGTCAGAGTGATTTCTTCCCATTATTCGGGCACTAAAAATAGCTCATTAAGAATAGGCAATTACCTCGAGTTCCAAGCCATCTATCAGGTGGCAGTAAAAGCTCTTACAGGGTTCATAGTCTCTGTCGTTGAAAGGTGAAAGGTCGAGCTCTTCTGAGCGTTGCCTAAGCTTTTTTAAATCGTCTACGACCACTCCAATATGGTTTAGATTATGGATGGTGCTGTGGCCTCTTTGTCGATTCTCAACCAAGTTATTATTCTTATAGATCGCGATATATGAGTTTGATCCGCCAACATGCACGGTGTAGCCGTCATCCATTGATGCCCCAGACCATCGAACTTGCCAATTAAAGAGTTGGCAAAGTTGTTCAGCAAGTTTGTCAGGATCACTGGCGCTTAAATTCAAATGCTCAATTGATGCTTCGTGCAAGTTCTTTTTTTGTTTGCTTGTCATAAATTTCTCCCAAGTATTTAGTGAGGGATGTGTTAGTTGAAATTTGCATTTCAAGATAATCTTACTTAATAAAAAATATCTTAATATCTCAAGTTAACTTGAGGTAAAGTGTTTTTACTCATAAAGTTTTATTAAATGCGAATAGTGTTAAACGCCTTGAGATAACGAGACATAAGTGGAAGAAATATGAAGTCAAAAGAAGAGCTAAGATTTAAGCGAAATACCATGCTCAGCATTGGTGAACTTGCCGCCAGGACTGGTACAAGCGTTTCAGGGATCCGCTTTTATGCCGACAAGGAGTTGATACCCGCAGCGAGAAGCAACAGCGGGCACCGAATTTTCGCGCGTTCAGTAGTGCGTCGAGTGTCGTTTATTTTGATTGCTCAAAACCTCGGCTATTCCTTGGCTCAAATTTCAAAGGCATTGCTTGCTCTTCCAGATGAGCGCACGCCGAATAAAGCGGACTGGTCGCGCTTAAGTCGAACTTTCAGCAAAGATATTCAACGTAAAATAGACGAACTAGAAACATTGAAATCAAAATTAGACGGTTGCATTGGTTGCGGTTGCTTATCCTTAGCAAGTTGCAGACTGTATAACAGAGATGATGCCGCAGCCAATTTAGGCGCAGGCCCCCGGTACCTACTGGGAGATGCACCAAGCGACTTGGCGGCTAGCAATGGTGGAAATTAACGGCCGAATTTTGTTATTGGAACTAACATGTTGAATCTAAAGCGCCGCTCATCGAGATCTACTCGGTGGCGACGTTTAGGTATCATCATCGATCAGTATGATCGATAAAGTCTTAGTTTTCAGATGGAATTACCAAATCAGATTTTGGGAAATCGCTGAACGGGAATGGGCGTTGATCGCTATTGAATGTTACGTAGCGAAGAATCTCTTGAACATAACGGCTTAGGCTATCTCCGAACGACAGTAGTTGCTGATTAGGCGCTCCACCGATTAGCGTGAAAGCGCACTGCGCAATGACGACTGCAGCGACAACGAACTGAGTGAGATAAAAAGCGACCCAGAATAAGGCAACGAATAGAACACGCGTCCAGCCTGCGTTGCCTTCATATTGATTTGACATAAAAACCTCCAAAGTTGTTTCAATCTAGTTGGTAGAATTCTAGATATAGGGGCATAAAATTCTTTTTAAAGATTATTGACAGTAATCTAGTGACGGGCACTTAACGGGAATTAAATTATTGATTTTCAGGGTGGACAATCTTTTGACAGCCTAGTGCTCTCGTTGTACCATCTTATTTATCATATAAATATACAGAGGCGAGTGAATGTCTCTTATTGCTTGAATTTTAGGCTGAGAAGTGTTGTTGGCAACCTAGGTTTTGGCGCGTTTGGAAGACGTTCGCCGCGGAGAATGTATCATGAAAATCACAAAATTCAGGCTTTACTCGGTAAAGCCAAGATGGCTTTTCCTAGCGATTGAAACTGACGAAGGCATTACCGGTTGGGGCGAGCCCGTGATCGAAGGTCGAGCACATTCCGTGGCTGCTGCGGTTGAAGAACTTTCGAGTTATCTAATCGGCAAAGACCCTCGGCGTATCAATGATCATTGGCAAACAATGTATCGAGGCGGTTTCTATCGAGGCGGCCCTATTCTCATGTCGGCGATTGCTGGTATCGATCAAGCGCTTTGGGATATCAAAGGTAAAGTTCTCGGTCAGCCAGTCTATGAGTTGCTAGGCGGCTTGGTCCGCGACAAAATGAAAACCTACTCGTGGGTTGGTGGTGATGACCCAGCCGAAGAAAGTTCGCACATGCGTAGCTTAATGCAAAGCGGCTGGGATACCTTTAAACTAAATGGTTGTGGGCGATTGCAAATGATTGATGGGCACCGTGCGGTTGATCAAGTTATCGAACGCATTGGAGCGATCCGTGCCGACTTAGGCAATCAAGTTGATTTTGGTTTAGATTTTCACGGCCGCGTATCGGTGCCGATGGCAAAAGTATTACTGCGCGAACTTGAACCGTTTAGGCCCTTATTTGTCGAAGAGCCAGTATTGGCTGAGCAAGCAGAACAGTATTCAGAACTAAGCCGAGGAACGAGTATCGTGCTTGCGGCTGGTGAACGCATGTTTAGCCGTTTTGAGTTCAAACGTGTGTTTGAATCGGGGGGTATTGGAATTGTACAACCAGATCTATCGCACGCTGGTGGCATTACTGAGTGTATGAAAATTGCATCAATGGCCGAAGCCTATGATGTTGCTTTGGCACCGCACTGCCCACTAGGTCCGATTGCCTTAGCTGCATGTTTGGCGGTCGACTTTGTATCGCACAATGCTGTTATTCAAGAGCAGTCAATGGGTATTCATTACAATCAAGGTGCCGAACTACTTGACTATGTTAAAAACAAAGACGACTTCGCGATTACTGATGGGTACATCAAACCACTAACTAAGCCGGGCTTAGGCGTAGAAGTAGATGAAGACCACATTAAAGAAATGGCCAAAGAAGGCTGCGATTGGAAGAACCCTATCTGGCGACACGAAGATGGATCAATCGCCGAATGGTAGTAGAAAAGATCTAAAGTCCTTCTTTCAATGCTGAGACGATTGTCTGCAATGCGGCATCCATTAAATTGGTTGCGTTTTTGGCGGCTTCTTCAGGCTTGCCTGCGACAATCGAATCGTAAATCATTTTATGCTCAGCATGGTTGCCCGCGCGAACACCAGTTCGCATATTGGTAAAGCGAATGCTGACCCTCAGAGTGGTGTCTATAATGCGGCCTAATTGCATGAAGAAACGATTTTCACTGGCATCCAAAATACTCAAGTGAAACGCAATGTCTGATTCCAAAGGGTCATCGAGCCCTGATTCGGCTTTCTTCATCCGCTCTAATGCTTGGGATATCATTTTGATCTTATCCGCATTTTGGCGCTGAGCCGCGAGCATTGCGGCCTCGGGTTCTATAGCAACTCTCAGCTCGGTAAACTCACGTAGCAATTCAAGTGATGGGTTTGAGTCACGCATCCATCTAAGTACATCGGCGTCAAATAAGTTCCACTCAGACTCCGGCAGTACTCGAATTCCTTGGCGTGCACGCGAGGTAATTAACCCCTTAGCCGCAAGAGACTTCACGGCTTCTCGCGCTGCACTTCGAGACACATTAAGTTGTTCACACAACACGGCTTCACTAGGCACTGGATTATGCTCGCCGTATTGGCCGTTGACAATCGCGTTGCCGAGTGTGTCAGCGACTTGTTGTGTGAGGTTCATGCCTCTATTTGGACGATTCATTGAATGCGCTATAAAGTTCTGGATTTAATTCTAACCTCATTGTATATAAATATGATAAATGCCGCAATTTGTAGATCTGATCATGTAAATTGTATTTTTGCTTCGAACAATACATTCAGCTTCAGCTAAGGGCTGGTACGCTCAGTGATCTAGCTGTTTACCAAACTAGGCCAATTAGCACTTATCAAAGGAATCTTCATGACCGCTCAAATTCATTACTCAGGTGACTCCTCTGACGCGCGCGTCTTTAGCTTGTCGAATACGAGCATTAGCTACTTGTTTCGAGTGTCACCCGAAGGTTTACTCGAACACATGCATTTCGGTGAACGCATTGAGCCCTCAACGACATACCCCAGCCGAGCCAGACGTTTGCATCGCGGTTGTGTACTCGAATTTCAAGATTCCAAATACTATAACTTGAGCGATGTACCTCAAGAGTATCCGGTGTTCGGGACCAGTGATAATCGTTTGCCTGCTGTGCATATTATTAACGGCGACGGTAATAGCACGCAGGTGTTTCGTTACCAAGGTCATGAGATCGTAAATGACAAGCCTGGCTTAGCCGGTTTGCCGAGTGCAAGAGGCGGTCAGAGTTTGAGTTTGCTAGTGCGTTTGTATGACGAGATCGCCGAGATATCAATCGAGCTGTGCTACACGGTTTATGACCAACACGACGTTATCGCACGGTCTGCTAAGATCATTAACCAAGGTGCCCGTCGGGCAACCATTTCGCGTGCAATGAGTTCGTGTTTAGATTTACCTGCTGCTGACTACGACTTGCTGCATCTGAAAGGGTCTTGGGCTCGTGAGATGAACCAAGACCGAATGGCGGTGCCCAAAGGCCGTTTTACGATCGAATCGTCCACTGGCACGAGCGGCAATGTGCACAATCCGTTTGTCGCGATCATGGATCAGAATGCTACCGAGCAATCTGGCCGAGTATTCGGCACAGCGTTTGTTTATAGCGGCAACTTTGCTATTAGCGTAGAGCAAGGCGAATTTGATTCAGTGAGAGTTACCACCGGAATTAACCCCTTTAATTTTCAGTGGCAATTGGACCCTGGCGAGTCATTTACTACACCAGAATCGCTTCAAGTATTCAGCCCAAGCGGCTTGAATGGCATGAGCCAGATCTGGCATCAGTTTATTAAGCACAAAGTGAGCCCTGAGCAGTTTCAAGGCAGGGCGCGCCCAACTTATTTAAACTCATGGGAAGCTGCGTATTTCGATATTAATGAAGACCGCGTTTTAGAGCTGGCTGACCGTACAAAATCGCTAGGCTTAGAAATGTTGGTCGTTGATGACGGATGGTTCGAAGGTCGCAACGATGACACCACGTCACTAGGCGACTGGTATTCGGATAGCAGAAAGTTCCCGAATGGTATTGAAAGTGTTGCCGCAAAGGTGAAGCAAAAGGGTCTTAAGTTTGGCTTGTGGTATGAGCCAGAAATGGTGAACCCGAATAGCCAGCTGTATCGCGATCACCCAGATTGGATTATCGGCGTGCCCAAGCGAGTGAGCTCCAAGGGGCGAAATCAAATCACTTTGGATCTATCACGACACGACGTTCAGGACTACTTGTTTGAACGCCTTGATAGCGTCTTAAGCAGCGGCCATATCGACTATGTTAAGTGGGACATGAACCGCACCATGAGCGAAATTGGTAGCTTTGCCTTACCAACAGATCGACAGCTTGAGACTCCGCATAGATATATGTTGGGTCTGTATAAACTACTCGACAAAATCGTGACTAAGCATCCGAACGTTTTATTTGAGAACTGCGCCTCGGGTGGTAACCGTATGGACCTTGGTATGCTTCGCTACATGTCGCAAACTTGGACCAGCGATATGTCAGAGCCTATCGGCCGTTTGCCGATTGTTAATGGCGCTTCTTACCTGTTTCCACCCTCTATTATGGCGTCATACATTTGCCCAGTGCCGAGTCATTTGAACGGTCGCCAAGTATCGTTAAAGTCGCGAGCAGAGGTAGGCTTTTTCTGTGCGGCACGGGGAATGTCTTTAAACGCCGAGGACGTCGACAAAGATTTCGACGGTTTGAAGCACTACGCCCAGCTGTATAAAGAAACCGCGGACGACGTGGTCAATGGTCAGTTCTTTCGCGTAAAATATTCCGATAATGAGGTGGTTTGGCAGCTAAATTCCAGTGACGGAAGCACCGTTTATCTTGGCTACTTTCATATTCTGTCAGCCGCGAATCTTCCGTTTAGAAAAGTGCGCTTAGTTAATCTTGACACAAATGCGCAATACCAACTTCAAGGTAGTGATCTAGCGTTTGGCGGCGATGCCTTGACGCACATGGGCTTGGACATGCCATATGTGTGCGCCATGCAGCCCGACGAAGACGACTATCTAGCAAAGGGAGATTTTTCGTCGCGCTTGTTTGTCTTAAAGCGAACTTAAATTACTTACTGCGTAGAAATTGTAATCCAACACCCCAGCGATTCGGAAAACCTGGCCACGGTTCAGTAAGTTTGCCGTCGGCCTGTTTGGTCTGGGTAGCGAATTCTCGCGTAGGTAGATACTTCGTAGCCTGAACATCATTTTTAAGATGCGTGTTAAGAAATGCTAAAACCATGTGCTTGTTGATGCGGGTGATGGTTTCAGAATTCCATGCCGGCTCAAAATAATGACCGAGGTCTAAATCATTATCAAACGCTGCTTTTGGAGCTGGGTGCGCGACGATATTGTGCCGTGCATTTTGGTAAACCAACAAGTACTTGTGCTCTGACCCAAGCTGTTCGTAGAGTTTCTTTATACCGTTTTCATACCCAGAGACGTCGTCGTAATCGCCTCCAACTATCAAGCTAGGTATATTTATGTTAGCCAATGACTGAGCTTGATGAACGCCTTGTTCTCCGCCCCATGGTGCAAAAGCAATCATGGCTTTCCAGCGCGAGTCAGCTTTCTCGCGGCCTGCTGAACAGCTACTCAAAACCTTGCTAAGTGCATCGCTTTGCTCGCTTGGTACGCCCATACCTTGAACGAATTCCTTACTGAATTTATAGCAGCCGCCGACAGTATTCAGTGCGCCATAGCCGCCCATAGAATACCCAACGATTGCCGCGGTATCTTGATCTATCAGTTCAGAAAATGGGGCGCCTGAACGCGTCAGCGCTTGTAAAACAAATTGTTGATCTCTTGCTCGGTTATACAAGGTGCTCGGAAAACCCGCGCCACCATTTTTGGCGAAGTCGATATCTTTATTGGTGGAGTCTGTGTGGTCGATAGCGGCAACTACATAGCCATGACTGGCTAAATGTTCGCCAAGATAAAACATCATGCTGCGATAACCAGTATACCCATGCGATAGGATAACCAACGGCGCTGATTTAAGTTCACTATTCTCGTTAGTGTCGCGAATGGCCTCACCTTGTAGACTGAATGGTTTGCCTGAACGTGTTTGGTCTCGGTACACCGCTTTTACTTCGCTGGTTTTTGCCTTTGGCGCCGCTGGGTACCAAACTTCAACCGTAATCGGTCGATCGTAAACGCTTTGAAAATCCTTAGCGTTAACTTGATTTGGGTTGCTCAGCTCAAGCGTTTGCACTCCTACTGCGTAGCCTCCACTACTAGCCAATTTTGGGGTGGCTGTAGGTTGCGAGCTAAAAAGCTGCTCTGCGATTTGTGCTGAAGATGCTTGAGTTGTGATTAAACTTATCGCTCCAAGTGCCGCTAGAACGAGTGTTTTTAAACTAAAGGATGTAGAATGCGAAGCGGTCAATCGTTTACTAAGCTGGGAGCGTAATGTCATTTGGCAGGCCTCGTGAGTTCAAGATATTTTTAAAACTTACATTCCAGTATAGTTTATGACATGCGCGCGATTGTGATGCATGCTATAGACCATTGAGTGATGCATTGGGTATGCGTAGGGCATAGTCTTTATGCGGTTTGCTGGAACGAATGTTTAATAAAAATTAAGAGCAACACACAGTGGCTTATGTTTGCCATTCAATGGAGTGTTGTATGCTGGCGTGCAGTGCGCGTTAACAAATAAAAAGAAGGGTACGGTCGGGGCTTATCTAATCCCCCCACCGGGTAGGATTATGGACAAAAAAAGAATAATAGCGGTCTTGAACTTTGCCGTGTGCTTGTGGCTATACGGGCTTCAGGCACAGGCTCAAAGTATCGGTGGTGATTCGGCCACACCAAGACCAGGAGACAACGATACACAATCTTTTGAAGCGTATTACGATCAGGTTTACCAGATCAGAGTAGTTTCGCCACAGGCGGGTAGTAAGTCTTCAATTGGCTCAGGTTTTCAAGTTTCGAGCGATGGTTTGATTGTCACAAATTACCATGTTGTGTCGTCATTCGTCCAAGCACCGCAGAACCATCGTATTGAATATCAATCGCACACCGGTCAGAAGGGCAGCTTGGAGTTACTCGACTTTGATGTCATTCATGATTTGGCCGTGCTTAGGCACTCATCTCCAAGCCCACGCTATCTTGAGTTTAGTTCTGATCTGCTGGCAAAAGGTGAGACGGTTTATGCACTGGGTAATCCTAGAGACTTTGGTACAAGCTTAGTTAAAGGCCCCAATAATGGGATGGTAGAGCACAGTTACAACGATCAAATTCTGTTTTCTGGCAGCCTAAACCCTGGCATGAGCGGTGGTCCCGCCGTCAATGCCTCAGGCCGAGTGGTAGGAGTCAATGTTGCTACAGCTGGCAGTCAGCTTAGTTTTCTTGTTCCAGCCAAAAACGCATTAGATTTGGTGAACGCAGCCCGCGCTATTGATCGTGCTGACTATCAAGCTGAGATCGCTTCACAAATCAAGCAATGGCAGCGACCTCGTGTGCAAGAGCTTATTGATAACGATTGGGCGGTCGAAAAATTTGCAGGAAACGATCTTTTTGGTGAAATTCGTAAAGATTTTCAGTGCTGGGGGCAGACCAATGAATCGAATAAAGAGCGAGATATAGCGTCGGTATCGAAAAGCTGCCGAGCGGGCAATTCAGTCTACTTAGATTCATCGTTAAGCGCGGGTGAGCTGTATTTTAGTTTTGATCATTTGCGTGCTGTTACCTTAAATTCTTTGCAATTTACCAGTGCCATTCGCCCTTGGATGTCGGCGAACAATTCCTCGAATTATGATAACTCGACCAGTTATCGCTGCCACGTTGATTTCCTTGAAGGGGAAGAGCCGAGTCAAAAAAATGACGCTCACTACACTCGCATAACAACCTGTATTCGCGAATTTAAAAAAATGCCGGGTTTATACGATTCTCTCCTTATGCTCGAACGTATCAATGGCCTTGAGCAATTTGTGAGCCACTTATCGATATCGGCAATTGAGCGCGACCAAATAAGCCAGCTAAATCGAAAGTTTATCGAGGAATCACTATGAGAAGCTTGGTTGCCCAAATAACGGATAAAGACGGTGTTCGGATTCAACGTTTTAACTTGGATCAGCAGGGTATCAGCATTGGCCGCAGCTGGAATAGTGACATCATTATTCAAGATCGTTTTGTCGATGCCGAACACTTGCATTTAAGCCTTAGCGATGATGGCAAGCTGTTACTCGAAGACTTGTCGTCAACCAATGGCTCTCAGCTCAATGGAAGATCGCTTCGAGCTACGCAGAAAAATTATGCTCTAGAAAGTGATGTTCGTTTGGGCGATACCTTAATTCGCTTTTTCGATGCCGATGTGAGTGTTGCGCCAGCGGCTTTGCGATCTAAATGGTTTGTGTTGGCCGAACGTTTTAGCTCTTGGCCGTCGTTACTGATGCTTACCATAGTTGCGGCGTTTGTTCATACCATTGTCAACGAATTGAGAACCACAGAGCCTGTTCAGCTTGACGTTTTACTGGTTAGTGCTGCAGGCGTCTTGGCCTTAATACTGGTTTGGAGTTTGGTGCTTGGGTTTATCGCCAAGCTAATAAGAGGAGAGAGCAATGCGCGTGCGCTGTGGGTTCTTGCGTGCTTGGGCGTAATCGTTGCCAATGTGTTTACCATCGCTATTCTGGTGCTACGATTTAACTTGCAAGACCAAGTTGTTGGTCAATGGGTAAGCGTATTGTGCTTTGCGGCCTTCGCAGTTTGGTTGTTAGTTGGAACCTTTAGCTATATATCTTCGATGTCCGCAAAGAGAAAATGGCTAGTGTCTTTATTGGTTGTGATAAGCGCATATGGATTAATCCGTTCGGATGATTTGTTGCGCGAGCCGCATCAATCATGGCGTTCGTTTACCAAGACTGAGGCTGCGACTCTGCCGCCTGCTCTGTTGCTAAGACAGGGCGTGTCGCTTGATGAATATCAAAATGCGGCGGAAGATCTTTTTGACGCAAAGCCCGAGTAGGCGGCCCAGCATGAGTAGATACTAGCCGAGCTTAGCTTACTCAGCGAGCGCATTTCGGCGTTGACCGTGTTAGTGACTAGTTGTGTGTCAGCTTATTGTGGTTTGACGGCGTATGTAGTTCGCAGGTCTACTTTCTGTCTTTGTGCTCAGCGTGATCTATCTTATATAAAGATAATGTGCCACTAAGTTCATTTGCAGAAATAAGAAATGGCTTTCCGCTAGGGCTGTCTACAGAATCTACAAATACCAAACTTTCTGGTGCCATATCGCCAGCTTCAGGGTCACTGACGTCGAGTTTTGGACTGATATTATTGTAGTAGTCTACGAAAAAAGCGCTCTCGGGTTTACTGATGTTATAGATCATAACTCCACCGGTTCGCTCGAGACCGATAAATGCGTAGATTGAGTTACCAATCTTGCCGAGTGTCAGTGCTTCTGGCTCGGGGCCACTATCGTCACTACGAGAATCTCCTTGGTTAAAGAGTCTTGGGTAATCACGTGCCGTGATCTTTTCAAACTGTGAGGCGCTATCAAATATTTGCACGCCGTCTTGGTTCCAAATGGAAAACGAGCGTCCACCGAAAGAGATCAATTCTCCTGATTCTTCAGCTTTATGAGCCAATACTTTTAATCGCCCAAGTGACTCGTTAAACTCATTCGCATTGTTCAGCTTAGCCACGCGCGATACTTCTTGATCGCGCCCATTCCCTTCATTTGCTGTGACGATAAAAGTGTCTCCATTGACCTCGTAGCTGGCAATGGAGTCAGGTTGATACATTCCCTTAACTGGCCAAGTTTGAATGTTTATCTTTTTGTCGTTGTCGCTTAAATCCAAAGCGTTTATTGGTTTTGAATGATCTTTGTAGCCAAGAGGGTAGAGTCTTTTAGCTCGTTTGTGTTCCAGGCTAATTTCGGCGAGGGCGTTGTTTTCTTGCAAGCTCACCCAAGCTGTTTTTGAGTCACCGCTTACGGTGATGTACTCGGGTTCCAAATCTTGAGCTACGGTTTTTGCTGCTGGCGAGATATTTATTAGTGGGTCGATATTGTCACGTGTAAACTGGTTAAATCTAATCTGCGTTACCGTTGATGATTTAATTGATTTCGAATCAAGACTTATTAAAGTAACTGAGCCTTCAGGGTCATTCGATAAATCACGGGCTGCTTCTCCTTCGTTGGCACTGAGAATGAATTTGCCATTTGGGCTGAAAGTAACCATGTCAGGTATTGCCCCAGCTGAGAAAGAATGAATCGGCTTGCCATCGGTATCAAAAAGCTCGATTACGCCAGTTTGCTGGGGGTCTTTAGCTTCTGCAGCTACCGCGAGGATCCCATTCATAATTGCAAGACTATTAACCTTGCCGTGTTTGCTAAAATCAATCGAAAAATCGAAAAGAGGTAAGTGGGGTTTAGCTAATGAAATAGCGTCCACTGAGTTCTTGTGAGCATTTGTTACAAACGCTCGTTGTGTCGCCGGATCAAATGCCACCACTTCGGCTGCGCCGCTACCGAATGGCCCAACATGGTAGCGACTCAAAGCGCTCAATTTAATTCGATCGCCCAAATGATGATTTGCACCGTGCGCGTGAGCGCTTTGGTTTATTGCAAGTGTCAACATAGCACAGGCAGTAAGTAAGCATAGGGAGATGCTTGCCTTCAGGGCTTGTGAGTTAGGTCTGGTTTTAGATTCGAACATGTTGCTTAACTTAGCAGAGGTTAATTTTAGGGCGTACGGAGAATTAACTTCGACGTTTTAATAAATGTCCATGCCCACGGTGTTAATGTCTAGCATCATTAACCATGCGCTAGTTGCGCGAATCAATCAAGCCTCGTAACGATTCTACTTATTTTAATAATACTGATGTTATCTGACACAAGTATTTCGAGGGCTTGGTGTTAATGCAATTACATACTTTCTCTTAAACTCATTTTGCCGTGCTGATGGTTAAAAAAAACATAGTGTTTTGCTTGGTCTGAGAATATTATGAAATGCTGTTGCGCCGAACCTAGTCCCTTAGCCTGAGCAAAAATTCTTGTGTCTGTTACCTCTGAATTAAAATCACTCATCAAGCTCGCCACGCCCGTATCGCTCGCTCAGCTTTCGCTGGTTGGCATGTCGGCCACCGATGTATTGATTGCAGGGCGCGCGAGCACGCTTGATTTGGCTGGGATGAACCTAGGCGTGAATATCTGGAATATGATAATCCTGTTCTTCATGGGGATAGGCTTTGCCACGCAGCCATTGGTAGCAAAGCGTTTTGGAGCGAAAGATGAAGCTGGAGTAAAGCATCAGTTGCACCAATCCATTTGGTTGTGCTTTGCCCTCGGCTTGATCGCCATGTTAGTGGTTTGGGCGGCCGCATGGGGATTTGCCTTTATTGATTTCGAGCCAGCACTCTCTGATATCGCTAGGGATTTTTTGTTCGCGATTAGCCTTTGCGCTATTCCGATGACTCTGATGCCCGCGGTCAGAGGAACCTTAGAAGGCATGAGTCTTACACGCGTGGTTTTTCTGGTAAATTTCGCTGCTTTTCTAATTAACATACCGCTCGATTACGTATTAGTAAATGGCGCTTTTGGTTTTCCCAGATTTGGCGGGGTAGGTTGTGCATGGGCTACAGTAATTTTAATGTGGCTCGCGTTTATTATTAACCTGGTTGTTCTGAAGACACACGCAAGGCTAAAGCATAGGGCTTTGTTTGCAAATTTTCAGTCGCCGAACGTTGAGACTATAAGGCAAACTTTCAAGCTTGGTTTACCCATTGGGCTATCGATTGTGATCGAGCTCGCGATGTTTTCGGGGGCGGGAATTATGATCGCCAAGTTCGGCGTCATCGAAGCCGGCGCCCATGCTGTGGCGATTGTTGTCGCATCGCTAAGCTTCATGCTCTACACCGGTTTAGGCCAAGGTGTAACTATTCGAGCCTCGCAACTTTTGGGTGCCGAGCAGCCTGATCAAGCGTGGTATACCGTAAAGGTAGGTACCGCTTTTAATTTAGCCATTTCACTTGTCATATGCGTGGCATTCATACTTTTTACCGAGCCCTTGATACGTTTGTTCACCAGCGACCCTGAAGTAATAGAGGTGGCCGTTGTGCTACTGTATTTCGGTGCTGCGTTTCAAATTGCTGATTGTTTGCAGGTAGCAATGATATGCGCCTTAAGGGCTTATCATGATACTTCTAGCCCTCCAAAATATCAGTTTTTAGCCTTCTGGGTATTTGGCTTGCCGATTGGAGTTGGTCTATCTTTTTATCAATGGTGGCCGAGCCTAGCGGGTGCCAGGGGTATGTGGTTTGCCATGGTAGTGAGCTTATCTATTGTTGGCATCTTGTTGTTTTGGAGACTAATGCAGCACATGCGAGATTTTAATATTGATCGTGGTGCACGACAGTCGCTTGAAAGTGATCAAGTATAATTATTCGAGATTAGAATTTTTACGGGTAAACGAGTATGGGAATTGTTGTGTGTATCGCTATGTTGCTTGGTTTAGTCGTCCTACAACCATCGCCTTGG
>CAKZRZ010000037.1 GCA_937918955.1 uncultured Arenicella sp. | reverse complement strand
AAAAACTCTGCAATCAACATCACATCCCGCTACAATACTCGCTTTCAGCCCGATTAAACTCGGGCAAACTCTATTAAATTTAAGCGATTAGCATGCAACACGAGTACAGCCCCAAAGACATCGAAAGTAGCGTTCAAGCTCACTGGGAAAAAACACAAATCTTCAAAGCTATTGAAGACAGCGATAAAGAGAAATTTTATTGCCTCGAAATGTTTCCTTACCCGTCGGGCAAGCTGCACATGGGGCATGTTCGCAACTATACAATTGGCGATGTAATTAGCCGTTATCAACGCATGCTAGGCAAAAACGTATTGCACCCGATTGGTTGGGATGCCTTTGGCCTGCCTGCTGAAAACGCGGCTATTCAAAATAAAACGGCCCCAGCTCCCTGGACTGACGACAATATCGCCGACATGCGTGGCCAATTGAAGCGTCTCGGTTTTAGTTACGATTGGAGCCGTGAACTGGCTACGTGTAAGCCTGACTACTACAAGTGGGAGCAGTGGTTTTTCACTAAGTTGTACGAGCGTGGGTTGGTTTACAAAAAAGAATCGGAAGTAAACTGGGACCCAATTGATCAAACTGTATTGGCCAATGAGCAGGTAATTGATGGGCGCGGTTGGCGTTCTGGTGCCTTGGTTGAAAAGAAGAAGATCCCGCAGTGGTTTATTAAAATTACCGACTATGCTGAAGAACTATTGTCTGGCCTGGATGATCTAGAAGGCTGGCCTGATTCGGTTAAAACCATGCAGCGTAACTGGATTGGTAAATCCGTTGGCGCCGAGGTTGAGTTTGCAGTTGATGGCAATGACAACTTGAGCGTATTTACAACTCGCCCAGACACCATTATGGGTGTGACCTATTTGGCCGTAGCCGCTGAGCACCCATTAGCCATCCAAGCTTCAAGCAACAATGATGAGATTGCTGCGTTCCGCAAAGAGTGTGCGCAGAGTTCGACCGCTGAAGCCGATATGGAAACCATGGAGAAACGTGGTATTAGCCTTGGCATTAACGCAACGCACCCGATTACTGGTGAGAGCGTGCCAGTGTGGTGTGCTAACTTTGTGCTAATGACTTACGGCACCGGTGCGGTTATGGCGGTGCCAGCGCATGATCAACGAGATTATGAGTTTGCTTTCAAATATGGCATTGATATCAAGCCGGTAATCTACCCGACAGATGGCGAGTTAGATATTAGCGAGCAAGCATCGGTCGAATATGGCGTGTTAAAAAATTCAGGCGAGTTTGACGGACAAACTTCTGATGAGGCGAAAATAAGCATCACGCAATGGCTTGAAGATAAGCAGCTAGGTAAGCAGCAGATCAATTATCGTTTGCGCGATTGGGGTGTGTCTCGTCAACGCTATTGGGGTTGCCCAATTCCGTTTATTTATGATGCTGATGGCAACGCTACGCCGGCTACTGAGTTTCCAGTGGAATTACCAACTGACGTAGTGATGGATGGCGTAGGTTCACCGATTAAAAAAATGAGTTCGTTTATCGATACGGTTCACCCCGTAACCGGCGAGCCAGCTACACGAGAAACCGATACCTTCGATACCTTTTTCGAGTCATCTTGGTATTACGCACGTTATTGTTGCCCAGGCTTAGATACAGACATGCTTGATGAGCGCGCTGACTACTGGCTGCCGGTTGACCAATATATTGGCGGCATTGAGCACGCTGTGATGCACCTATTGTATGCGCGCTTTTTCCACAAATTGATGCGTGACGTTGGCTTGATTGATTCTGATGAGCCATTTAAGAACCTGTTAACTCAAGGTATGGTGACCGCGGAAACCTATTTTCGAATTGATGGTGACGGCAAGCGCTCTTTCTTTAATCCTAAGGACGTGCAAGTTGAGCTTGACGATCAAGGCAAACCAACTGGCGCAAGCTTGATTGCCGATGGCGAATCAGTGGAAATTGGCGGCGTCGAAAAAATGTCGAAGTCGAAGAACAATGGCGTTGACCCTCAGAGCATGATCGATAAATATGGTGCTGACACAGTGCGCTTATTCACCATGTTCGCTGCGCCACCAGAGCAATCGCTTGAGTGGAATGACGATGCTATCGCTGGTGGATCACGCTTTTTACGCCGTGTCTGGAATTTATTTGATAAGCATAGTGATCGATTGCAAGAGACTAAGCTCGCGCCGATTTCCGGCTTGGATCAAGCGCCTGGGGCTGCCAAAGCTTTACGCTTAACCACGCACACGATTGTTCAGCGAGTGCTTTTCGATTTTGACCGCCAGCAATTTAACACGGTTGTTGCAGCCGCTATGGAATTAACTAACGCGGCTGAAAAAGCCGACTGGTTGGCCATGGGCGAAGCCGCCGATGCGGTTTGTTCAGAGGTTTGCTATGTGTTGGTGAAGATTTTAGCGCCAATTACACCGCACTTGTCAGAGCATTTGTGGTCGCTTTACGGTACAGAGCAAAGTTTGGAAGACAGCGGCTGGATTTCGGTTGATGAGTCAGCGTTGGTCAAAGACGAAATCACCTATGTGGTTCAAGTTAACGGCAAATTGCGGGCTAAGCTTGATATTGCAGCTTCGGCCAGCAAAGATGATATCGAAGCCTTGGCCATGGCGGATGAGAATGTGCAGCGCTTTTTAGAGGGTGTAACGGTACGCAAGGTTATAGTGGTGCCGAATAAGCTGGTCAACGTAGTAGCGAACTAAATAGTAGCGAAGGTAAAAAACGTTGCGAATTAACGAATGTCACGAATTTAACTGCGCAAGACCGCACGCTTAGGCTAAAATCGACATGATAACGAACAAGAAAGGTCCAAACATGGTCAACAACGCTATGCGCTCAGCGCTTTTATTGCTTTTAACTCTTTCAATTACTGCTTGTGGCTTTCACTTGCGCGGCAATATTCCATTGTCGGATAGTGTTAAGAATATGTATTTGAGTGCGCCTGAAGGCTCGTTTAAAGAGCAATTGGAAGAGGTGCTGACCCGCGCTGGCGCTAATTTAAGCTCGAGCCCTGCTGGAGCGGATGTGGTCTTGGTCGTGACTAATGCGGCCAGCAATCGCACAATCGGCACACTAGATGATCAGGGTAAAGCGAATAGTTACAATCTGGTCTTTAAGGTCAACTATATTTTGAATGATGCTGAGGGCACGGCTATTCGCCCTTCAAAATCTCTGAAAGAGTCTAGACGATATAATTTTGACCCAAGTACGGTGGTTGAGACTGAAGCCGAAGAAGCTGAGTTGCAGATAAGTATGGAGCAGGATATATCACTACGTATTGTGCGCCAACTTTCAACTGTCACGGATTTCACCCCTAAGTAAATTGACACAGCGAGCGTATTGTGCGAATCACGCTTGAGGACGTTGCTCAACGATTAAGGGCGTGTGGGCCTAGTTCGAATAGCCCTCTGCCAAAGATCATTTTGCTTAATGGTAATGAACCTTTATTAATAGAAGAGGCGCTTGACGGTGTGCGACTGGCACTTAAGCAGCACGGGTTTACCGAACGCTTAAAGTATCAACTTGAAGCGGGCTTTGATTGGGGGCAAATTACAGGCGCAGGCCAAGCCATGTCGCTATTTGCTGAGCGCAGAATAATTGAGTTTCGGGTCCCGAAAACACTAGGCACTGCGGGCACAAAAGCGATTACCGAGTATTGCCAGAACCCACCGGAAGACGATGTACTGGTGATGATGATGCCGGCGCTTGACAAGCGTCAGCGCTCGGCGAAATGGCTCAAAGCAATCGAATCAAT
Organism: uncultured Arenicella sp.; assembly: GCA_937918955.1. Classification (GTDB taxonomy): domain Bacteria; phylum Pseudomonadota; class Gammaproteobacteria; order Arenicellales; family Arenicellaceae; genus Arenicella. Next base: position 1,329 of record CAKZRZ010000037.1, on the reverse strand, counting down.
TGGCTGGGTTGTTGATGGCTTTGATGTTAGCTTGCAACAATTCCCTGGGTGGTTAAAAAAACGTCTTCAAAGTCGCTCTCTTCGAGTAGAGGCCGGTGTTGTTGAAATGATGACGGACCAGCTTGAGGGCAATGTAATGGCCGCTGCGCAAGAAGTGGATAAGCTGCAAGTTTTAGCGAGCGATGGTGCGGTAACCTTAAAACTCGTTACCGACAGCTTGGCCGATCAAGCGCGATTTGATGTGTATGCTTTGACTGATGCTTGTTTACTCGGTGATTTTAATCGAGTATTGCGAATTAAAAGTCGATTGCAATCTGAAGGTGTTGAACCGGTAATTGTCGTTTGGGCTTTGGTGCGCGAGATTAGAGCGTTTGCTTCCATGGCATCGGCGCTTGAGCAAGGCCAAAATAAGAGCATGCTCTTTAAGCAGAATCGAATTTGGTCTAAACGAGAGCCAGCGGCTAATGCAGCTTTGCGCAGATTATCCGCAAGCCTTTGGTATGATTTGCTCGAGCAGGCCGCTTATCTTGATCAAACCGTTAAGGGTCAGAGATATTCAGAAGTTGGTTCGCTTTGGTATCAAATTGAACAATTGTGTTGTCGACTGTGTGGAATCCAGTTGGCGAGCACTGTTAATAGTTAAACTTTTTATTGGACAGATATGGCCAGCTCGCTTTGAGGTGGCAACTGCATTAAACACGTGAATAATTTAGTAGATCAATCGTCAGACGTTCAACAATACATGCTTAGCCTCGGTGAGCGTGCGCGATACGCTGGCCGCCAAATGGCAAGCGCCAGTCGTGGGGATAAAGATGCTGCGCTATTAGCAATCGCCAACAAACTAGAGGCCTCGGTAGATCAGCTAGTTGAAGCCAATGCCAAAGACTTAGTCGCTGGTAAAGCTCGAGGCCTAGACGCTGCACTGCTTGATCGTTTAGAGCTTAACGCTAAGGGTATTGCGGCCATGGCCGAGGGTTGCCGTCAAGTTGCTGGCCTTGCAGACCCAATTGGCGAAGTCTCTGACATGAGCTATCGCCCAACAGGTATTCAAGTGGGTAAAATGCGTGTGCCGCTTGGCGTGATCGGTATTATTTACGAGTCGCGTCCCAATGTAACGGTCGACGCTGCAATTCTGTGTTTGAAGTCAGGTAATGCGACCATTCTTAGAGGGGGTTCTGAAGCGATTCATTCTAATATGGCGGTTGCTCAGTGCATCGCTGAAGGTTTAGCTGAAGCCGGTTTGCCCGCTGATGCAGTGCAAGTTGTTGAAACGGTTGATCGAGCAGCGGTAGGTAAATTGATCAGCATGCCTGATTTTGTTGATGTGAT
>CAKZRZ010000036.1 GCA_937918955.1 uncultured Arenicella sp. | reverse complement strand
AGGCTCTGGCGAGCGGGAGTTAATTTTACGCTCCGTTATATTACATCAATAACTACCGATTATTGAGACTCAGGCGTAAATTATTCGATTAGACTAACGCTTTACCGCATTTAATAGTCATATCGTATTCGATTGTGAACCGATTGCCGCACTCTTAACCGCAAACCTTAGCCGCAAACATTTTTTAGTAGGCCGCAAGCCGCTTGATACAAATAGTCGCAATCTTTAGTGCCGGCGGTTTCACGAATTGAATGCATCGCCCATTGAGGTGCGCCTATATCGAGAGTCTCAATACCGAGCTCGGTAGCAGTGATCGGGCCGATGGTGCTGCCGCACCCCATGTCTGAGCGGGTAACAAAGGTTTGTACGGGAATATCTAACTTATCGCAAATTTGCTTAAACTTTGCCGAGCTGATGCTGTTGCTGGCATAGCGCTGATTATTGTTGATCTTGATAACGGGGCCAGCGTTCAGCAACGGGCCATGATTTTGATCGTGCTTGTCAGCATAGTTAGGATGTATGCCATGTGCATTATCGCAAGAGACCATTGTGGACCGGCTGATTAACTGCGTCATTGCCGCTGGGCTATCGGTTAGGCGTTGCAATACTGATTTTAGAAACGGGCCTTGAGCACCACACGCCGAAGCCGAGCCAACTTCTTCATGATCAGTTGAAATAAACAACGACGCTTGGTTACTTTGTGTGTCGAGAATCGCGCGGGCACCGATGTAGGTGCTTAATAGGTTGTCGATACGACTAGCGCAAACAAATTCATCATTAAGGCCTGCGATGCTCGGAGCTTGCACGTCATAGCACGACAATTCGAACTCCAGCACTTGTTCGGCATCATCTCGGCCTTCTTTGCTTAATTGTTCGAGTAGTAATTGTTTGAAATCAATATCGTCGCCCTGACCAATTATGATCGGCAGATGATTCTGCGGGTTGATCGCACGTTTAGTATTTGCTTCCCGGTCAAGGTGAATTGCTAAATTTGGGATGATGGCGATAGGGTGTTTAAAGTCGATCAAATCATGAAACAAGTCGCCGCTCTTTGTTACCCCGCTAACACGCCCGGCAATTGATAACTCGCGATCAAGCCAAGGGTGCAATAGCACCCCGCCATAAACTTCAACGCCGAGTTGGGTATAGCCATATTTGTTAATTTCAGGGTTGGGTTTGACCCGCAGGCAAGGGCTGTCGGTATGTGCTCCGAGCATTTGAAAGCCGCGCTCATAGTCAGCTCCGGTGCGAAATGCGATTATTGACGAATCGTTGCGCGTAATGACGTAAGCGGCATTGTTCTCAATAGTCCAGTCGTCTTCTTCACTAAGCTCCTTAAAACCGTTTGCGACGAACTGCTTGAGTAGCGCTTTTGTGGCATGAAACGGAGTTGGTGACTCGGCAATGTAGTCACAGAGATCTTGAGCAATAGTTGTAGTCATAATTATCTTTGCGAATGGCAACTTGATTGCGCAGCATACTTTGAATGTGTTCTAAATAAATTCTATTATAACAGCAGTTTTCTTATTAATAGGGTAGCCCGTGCTGTCATCCATTTTAGTTGTTGCTGCGATCGGCGCTTTGATCTTTGGGGTCAAGCGGTGGCAATCATTGCCTAATGAAAAGAAAGCTGGTTTCGCCAGAAAGTGGGCGATGTACGGCGCTGCGGCGGTGATATTGGCTCTGGTCGTCACTGGAAAAGCGCATTGGCTAATGGGCGTGCTTGCGTCCCTGTTAGCCTTGGCTGGACGAGTCTCTCAATTTGCTCAATACGCGCCACTGTTTAAACAGTTCATGGGCGAGGACAGTGGCCTTGACTCGGGAAGCAGGTCGAGCAAAGGATCTATTGTATCAAACACTCAAGCGATGAACAAACAACAAGCTGCTGACATTTTGGGTGTTGATGTAGATGCCTCGATAGAAGACGTTCGTTCTGCGCATAAACGTCTAATTCAAAAAATGCATCCAGACCGTGGCGGTTCAGACGCCTTAGCCAAGCAAATTAACTTGGCTAAGGACGTACTTCTGAGTTAGGTCTTGGCTAAATCAGGCTTGAAAAGCTGAGCTTTTTTACTGAAGGCTCGCATCACGAATTGCTTTAAATTCGTTGCCTTCGCTCCATTGAGGCCAGTCATTGCTATTGCTAATTGCCACTCCGATTTTGAAATGCGCATATAGGTCTTGCATAATTCCGCCATTATCCCACTCTGGGTGAACTTCGTCAGCGGCCTTGTGGTATCGCTCAGCCAGGTATCGGTTCGCTTCAGTTTCGCCATAGCCTTCGGGCTTACCACGCACCTTTATACCGGCTTCGGCATACAGCATCGGTACGCCTTTCTTGGCTAGGTTAAAATGGTCTGAGCGATAGAAAAAACCTTTCTCTGGCGTAGGTTCTTGTACTAACACTCGCCCTTGTTCGCTTGCGACGGCTTGTAAGTAGTCGTCCATTTGTGAGTTGCCATAGCCAACGACAACGACATCGTCGGTTGCGCCAGCGGTCGACATCGCATCGATATTGATTCCAGCGACGGTTTTATTCATCGGGAAGGCCGGATCTTCAGCATATTGCTTTGAACCTAACAAGCCCGACTCTTCTGCAGTGACCGCAAGAAAAATCACCGAGCGTTCAGGTGCGCTTGGCAGAGAGCTAAAAGCCTGTGCCATTTCTAGCATTCCTGCCACGCCAGTTGCGTTATCTTGCGCGCCATTAAAAATGGCGTCTCCACCACTGGCTATTGGCTTCACTCCTAGGTGATCCCAATGAGCCGTGTAAATAAAGGCCTCGTCAGGGCGTTCGCTGCCTTCGATAAAACCAGCAACATTGTGTGAGTTAGATTGTCGGCTTTCGGTTCTTAGGATGCTACTCGCAGTGCTCTTCATTGGTACAGGAGTGAAGCCTTGTTTGCCAGCCTTACTCACCATTTCTTGGTAGTCCATGCCATTTTTAGCGAATAAGTCTTGCGCTGCATTCATGGTGATCCAAGATTCAACAGCAAGGTTACCTGCGTTTCCATCTTCGGCAAACAAATTATATTGAGGACCTGACCAGCTGCCACTAACCACTTCCCAAGGGTATCCCGCAGCTTTATCTTCATGTACTACGATTGCGCCAGCTGCACCTTGTCGCGCAGCTTCTTCAAATTTGTAGGTCCAGCGACCATAGTAGGTCATGGTGTTACCTTTGAATAAGTCTCCATCGGGCGAGCGAAAACCAGGGTCGTTTACCAATATAACGGCGGTTTTCCCGGTCATATCAATACCTTCGTAATCGTTCCAGCCATATTCTGGTGCGACCACGCCATAGCCTACGTAAACCAGGGGCGAGTCTTTTATCTCAGACGCACTGCCGCTGCGAGACGTGAACACGATAGAATCTTTCTTATAGGGCAATGATGCACTTGTGCCATCGTCGTGAGTCAAAACCAAGGGAGGGTTATTCACGACATAAAGTTCCATCAAGGGGACGGCTTGACGAAAGCTGTCGCCAAAAGCCGGCTTAAGGCCTAGTTTTTTAAACTCGCTCTCAATGTAGTTGACTGTTTTCTTGCCACCTGGTGTAGACGGTGCGCGGCCTTCAAATTCATCAGACGCGAGCGTATTAAGGTGTTGCATGAAACCAGCTTCGTCGATTTTTTTAGCTGATTTTTCGATCGCCTCAGAGGTGATTTCGGGGCTTTCAATTGCAGCAGACAGTTTCGGTTTAGTAGACTCGTCTTGGTTCTCTTTAGTTGATTCGTCTGACTGAGGTTGGCAAGCTTGCAATGCAATTGCACTACAAGCAAGGGCGATCGTGCCCAAATGACGGAGGCTTATCATAGTTGGTTCTCGTTATCTTCGTGGTTAATTAGTGAGCAGTGACGGCTATTTTAAAGTGTCTATTATTGAGTGACGGCCGTTTACTTAGTTTTCTTGGAGGTAGCTTTTTTGCTACTGACTTTTTTATTGTTTACTTTTATAGTGCTCGCTTTTTTCTTAACGGCTTTCTTTTTGCTAATGGCTTTATTGGAGCTAAGAGCTTTCTTGCTGGTAGTTTTCTTAGTAGTTCGTTTTTTTGATTCGAGGCCAGCCGAACGCAATTCTTCAAAACTCTCGCGCATGCAGTCCATAAAGAATTCTACATCAGGCATGGTGCGTCTACACGACGTAGCGCTAAACGAAATCATGCCGTTGTGGCTTGTTACCGCAATGAATAAACCCATACGGTCAGACAGTGGCCCTAAGCCCATTTGTGTGACCAAACGAGCGCCATTCATGTACACCGGCACTTGAGGTCCTGGTACATTCGAGATACACACATTGGTCATACGGCCAGCCATTTCAGAGCGCATCATTAAACGAGCCGCCAGAAGCTGAGTGCTCGCCGGAATGTGACGTGTAACATCGGTCATTAGTCTCGCGGAGATTCCTCGGCGAGCGGCTTTTTGTTCTTTGGTCTCAGCTTGAATGGCCGATAAGCGCTCTACCGGATCACTGATATTAGTGTGCAGTAGCGGTGACATGGTGCTGATGTTATTACCTGGCTGCTCGGTTTCTTGAAGGCTGCCTTTCGGCGCGCGCACATTAACCGGTACAAACGATCGTAGACTCTCGCTTGGTAACTCTTTGTGGTGACCCAGGTATTTGCGCAAAGCGCCTGAGCAAATCGCGAGTACGATGTCGTTAATCGTTGCGCCTGCTACCAAGCCTCTAATTGGTTTGAAGTCGCTTAGCTTAAAGGCCGTTGAATCGAACACCCTATGTGGAGAGGTTTCTAGATTGAAGCGGGTTAGTGGAACGCTGGCTTTTGCTTCGCGTTGCTTTTCAACGAAACGTTTCTTCGCTGTTTGCACAATTCCTGGTGCATATTTCATTAAGGACTCGGCAACCTTTACTGGCGAGCGTAGTCCATTGAACATGCCGCGGGCAGACATTTGAAAGGGCGTTGGCTTTTCATACCTAGCAGAAGTGACGCGTTGTTTAACCGGCATCACTGGCGTGCCTTTTTGGTCAATATCCATCAAGCCACCAAAGAAATTTACTATCGCCATTCCATCTGCCGCTGCGTGATGAATCTTGGTGGCAATTGCGTACGCACCTTTTGGTATGCCAGGTACATTATCAATGCCTTCGATTACATACATTTCCCATGGCGCGCGTTGCATGTCCAATGGTCGAGAGTGGAAGCGCGCTAAGTGTATGCAAAGCTGACGCCAATCAGCTGGGTGTGGAAGGCGGCCGTGCCGGATATGGTATTCGATGTCGAAGTGTTCGTCGTCAATCCAATAAGGGTAATCGAGTTCTAGAGGCACATGATAAATGCGGCGCTTATAGATTGGCGAAGTGTGCACGCGGCTGCGAACATGCTCGATGATCTGCTTAAACCGAACCGTGCCTTCAGGTGCCGTGGAGGGGTCAAATATCGCCACTGAAGTCACCTGCGATAAACTCTTATTCGTTTCCATGTAAAGGAACTGTGCGTCTTGAGCAGAAAGCTGTTGCATATATTTGGGTCCAGAAAAGGTGTTAGGCAATTCGCCGAGATATCATAATATTACTCCAAAATGCGAGGCAACTCATGATGATGATGATTTTTGCATCGGCTTTTTCTCGGCAAGTCGGATATAGCGCGATGAATAACGTAAATATAGGCTTCGATTAGCGGTCGTTCTTGTAAATGATAGGCGTTTCGGTAGTATTGGACGAAGGTTGTGTAAAACGCTTGCGCAACTTCATTTTAGCTCTTAGATTAATCTGATAGTTCACTGTTGATCTATCCAAATCCCCTTACGCTGAAGTACCCCAAAAGTAAGTGTGTGTAAGGTTTTTAGTTAACCGATTTACTATAGTAACCGCGTCGATCGCCTACATGGATTTATACCGCAAAGTAACAAAAGAAGTTGATGCCTTACCGAATGGCCCTCAAATCGCCGCGTTCTTTGACTTCGATGGCACGGTGATCTACGGCTATTCCGCGACCACCTATTTACGCGAGCAAATGAAACGTGGTGATGTTTCTCCTCGCCAGCTGGTAGAGCTGATTAAAACCATGACTCAGTTTGGAATGGGTAACATTGGGTTCTCGGCGATGATGACCATCGCCTCGCAATACCTAAAAGGAATTACTGAAGAAGATTATTTAGAGTTTGCAGAGAAGCTTTATGCGAAGCACATCGCCAAGCTTATTTATCCTGAATCGAGAGCACTAATTGAAGCACATTTACGCAAGGGGCATACGGTCGCTTTAGTCACCGCAGCAACCCCATATCAAGTAATGCCAGCGGCGCGTGATCTTGGCATCGAACATGTAAAATGCACCAAGCTTGAAATAGTTGACGGCAAGTTTACTGGCGCCGTAGTTAAACCTACTTGTTATGGAATGGGTAAGGTTGATGCAGCTGAACAAATTGCTGAAGAGCATGGTGTTGATCTAGACAAAAGTTATTTTTACTCGGATAGCGATGAAGATATTCAGCTGCTCGAGTTTGTTGGTAATGCTCGACCGTTGAATCCAAATAAACGTTTACGTCGAATAGCTCGTGGTCGAGGTTGGCCGGTGCAAGACTTTAATAGTCGTGGCAGTGCATCTGTATTTGATTACGTCAAAACTGCAGCAACACAAGTCAGTATGCTGACCTCATTTGCAGCTGGTTTGCCGATTTACGCCCTAACAGGCTCGATGAATAAAACCCGCAACTTCTCGACTTCTTTGTTTGCCGATACAGCTTGCGCACTTACCGGCATTGAGCTGGATGTTGAAGGCGAAGAGAACGCGTGGGCGAATAGACCTTGTGTATTTGTGTTCAATCATCAGAGCCAAGCCGACGTCGTTATTTTGCCAGCTTTACTTCGCCGCGATCTTGCTGGTATTGGTAAAAAAGAGATTGGAGATGTGCCCATTCTAGGCAAGCTGATGCAAATAGGTGGGACGGTTTTAATCGACCGCGAAAACGCTGCGTCGGCACTTGAGGCGATGAAGCCTTTGGTTGATGTTCTACAGAAGGAGGGCCGCAGCGTATGCGTTGCGCCGGAAGGTACGCGCTCAACCTCGACAACTCTTGGGCGCTTCAAGAAAGGCGCGTTTCATTTAGCGATGCAAGCCGGAGTTCCAATCGTACCAATTGTTATTCACAATGCGATCGATGTGGCGCCGAGAGGGCAATATGTGTTTCGCTCGGCGACTGTGAAGGTCACCGTTTTGCCGGCTGTGGATACATCTGATTGGCAAGCGACTACTATGAATCAACATGTTGATTATGTGCGCGATATGTTTCTTGAAGAGCTTGATCAAATGCAGTTTCAGATCTCTGATCAAGAGCGCAAGAAGAGCGAAGCTCGATTGAGAAGCTTGAAACGTAAAGAAGCGGCTAAGAAAGCCAACAAGAAAAAGAAGAATACTAAAGTAAGCGTTAAGAGTGCTAGTGAGTCATCAACGTCTGTCTCAAAAGCCAAGCCCGCAAATAAAAAATCAGTAAGCAAAAAATCAGTCGCGAGTACGTCAGCAGTACCTAAGCTTAATGGTGATGCTAAACGCAAAGTCAAAGCGGTTGAACCAAAGAGAAAGCCTCGTAGGCGAGCTCGCAAGCTTAGCGCGGTCAAGGTCTCAGCTAGATCCATAAATGCCGCGGACAGTGATAGTTCTGCTCAATAGAAAGGCAAACAATAATAAATATGATCATCAATCCTTGGGAAAAAATCGAGTCAGAGCAAGTTCTCTTCATCATCGATGCTGAACATGACGTAGAGGAGCAATTGCTGCTTCAATGGCTCAATAACACCAAGGCGCAACATGGTTTTTCTGGTACGGTCAGTCATTGCGTTGTACCTATTGCTCATGATCCAGACAATATTCCAACGCAAGCATTGCAGATGGCATTGCAGGTGCCTAATGAAACTCTAGTTCTACCGGTTCGAGTAGTTTGGAAAACTCAGTTTGATGGGATTAATGGTCAGCCTATTACCAGTAAGCCTAAGTTTAGAGACTTGTTGCGTGGAAACTCTAGATTGCCAAACAAGAAAAAGGCGCAGAAAATCATTGACTCTGACCCTTCGCGCGCGCTCTGTATTTTAGGTAAGCCCGCGACGGTTGGTGATTTGTCTGAGCGTTATGATCAGCGACGTAAGATTACCCAGATTGATTCAGACCTTGCTGAATATGTTGCCGAACAAGCGAGCTTAGCTTTAGAAGTTGCTGAGCGTCGTTTACGTGGAAGCCGTTACAAAGTGCCAACCCAGGTTTCTAAACAGGTTCGTGCGAGTGATCGTTATAGGGCAGGCTTACTTGAGATTGCCGAGAAGACCGGAAAGACTGAGTCTGAATTGCGTAGCAAGGCTCTTCCATATTTCAAAGAGTTGGTGGCTACGCCACACAACTTTTGGCAAGACGTTGCTGGTGCATTTAATCGCTGGGTCATTTCACTTGGCTATGAAAATAAAGTGGTGGTCGATACCGAAAAGCTTGAACGCTTTCGCTCGATTGTGCGTGAGCATCCGACGGCACTGTTGTGGACTCATAAAACACATATGGACGGCATTACCATGCAGTCGGTATTATTTGAGCATGACTTTCCGCCACCGCATACCATGGGCGGTATTAATATGGCGTTCGCTGGCGTTGGCTTTTTAGCTCGCCGTTCCGGCGCAATTTTTATTCGACGATCGTTTCAAGATAACCCACTCTACAAACTCGTTTTACGCGAGTATCTCTCATACTTATTAGAGAAGCGCTTTCCGTTAACGTGGTCGTTTGAAGGAACTCGCTCGCGTGTTGGCAAACTGATGCCGCCGCGTTATGGTATGTTGAAATATGTGATGGATGCGATGGAGCACTCTAGCTCTGACGACCTACACTTGATACCTGTAGCAATCAATTACGACATGAATAATGACGTTAAGGATTACGCCGCCGAGCAAAGTGGCGCGATAAAACGCCCTGAGTCGTTGAGTTGGTTTATCTCGTATTTGCGACGCATGCGCCAGCCTTTAGGGAGAATCTACATCGACTTTGGCGAACCGGTCGTGGTTAAAAAATCGAGTTTTGATGACGACCCCTTGGCACTACAAAAGACTGCATTCAAAATCGGTGTAGAGGCTAATCGTGTTACGCCGATAACGCTGACTTCGTTGATGTCGCTATCTTTACTCGGAGCCGCTCCGCGCGCACAAACCATCGAAGAGTTAGAAGATAGCATGCGTGCATTGCGCGAATGGTCTAAGAATAGGGATATTCGTTTCACCAGTGATTTTGATGGCGATAATAATGATCACATGGAGGAGTTAATCACTAATATGGTGAACTCTGAATTGATAAATCGCTACGATGAAGGACCCGAAACAGTGTACGCCGTAGCGGCGGATCAACACGCTATGGCAAGCTATTATCGCAACACCATCGTGCATCATTTCGTTGCCAAGGCGATTGCCGAGATGAGCTTGGTTGAAGCGGCAAATGCGAGTGAGGACCCATTGTCTGCGTTCTGGCATGCTGCTGATCGTCTAAAAGATATGTTTAAGTTTGAGTTCTTTTACGAAGCAACAGACGAATTCCAAGAGAGCATCCGAGCTGAGTTGAATCATTTTAGTGATGATTGGGAATCAAAAATGAGCAATCGTCACGAGCTCTTAACAATGCTCAGAACCATGACTCCCCTAGTGGCGCATTGTAGTTTAAAACCTTATATCGAAGCGTATCGAATTGTCGCTGATGTGTTTGCTAGCCTTGGGCCAAAAGAAACCTTGGATCAAAAGGCGGTTGTATCAGCCTCATTTAAGTATGGACGGCAAGCTTATTTGCAGCGTCGTATTAGTAGTAAAGCCTCTATTGGTGAAATACTGTTTAAGAACGGTTATAAATTGCTCGACAGCTATGGATTGGTCGCGGTAGATGGCGAAGATCTTGTAGAACGTCGAAAAAAGATGAGTAAGGAGTTGCGAATTTTGTCTCATCGGGTCGAGCAAATTCGGGCTTTGGCAATGCCTAATGATCTTGAGAGCTAGCGAATGTTAGGCATTTACGGTCGTCAACGGTTAACAATAATAGAGAGAGCTCGAAAATGAGAAAGCTACAAGTAGGTCTGATTGGCGGCGGTTCATGGGGCACAACGGTGGCTTCTTTAGTTGCGCACAATACTGATGTATCTATGTGGGCCCGCAGTGCAGAAACGGTGCGAGAAATAAATAACAAGCACACTAATGAGAAATATTTGCCAGGCGCTAAATTACCTAAAAACCTTGTTGCACACGAGAAAATCGAAGACGTAGTGGCTACTGCCGATGTTCTAGTCATGGGGGTTCCGTCTAATTCATTTCGTGATGTGCTACGAGACGTACGTCCACATCTAAGACCTTGGGTGCCGATAGTGAGCCTTACAAAGGGTTTGGAGCGCGGCTCTGATTTGCGCATGACTCAAATTATTGAATCTGAGTTACCCGGCCACCCGGTGGGAGTGCTAACTGGTCCAAATTTGGCGCGCGAAATCATGGCTGGCCAAGCGGCGGCGAGCGTAATCGCCATGGACGACGAGATCATCGTCAAAGAGCTACAAAAGATTTTTAATTCCGGTGTATTCCGCGTTTACACCAACAACGATGTTGTAGGTTGTGAGCTTGGCGGAGTTCTAAAAAACATAATTGCTATCGCCGTTGGTATGGGTATTGGTTTAGGTGCTGGAGACAATACTCGGTCTGCCTTGATTACACGCGGTTTAGCAGAGATCACTCGCCTTGGGGTTGCACTTGGAGGCCGAGCCGAAACCTTCTCGGGGTTAACCGGCATGGGCGATATGCTCGCAACCTGTATTAGCTCGCAAAGCAGAAATCATCATGTAGGTTTAGAACTCGGTAAGGGACGAAACATCGATGCAATCATCCAAGACATGGTCATGGTCGCTGAGGGCGTAAAGAGTGCGCCAACGGTCGTTAAGTTGGCCGAGAAATACAATGTTGAAATGCCGATAGCACAAGATGTGCATGAGGTTATTGCGGGGAGGCGTACTGCAGAGCAAGCGTTCTATGGTCTGCTAAAACGGCGTGTTGGCGCTGAAATTGAACCTGACTAAAAAATTGCCTAGTAAAAACTGATGGCTGGCGAAGAAAATCTTAACAAGTTGCTTGGAGCAATGTCACCGAGCTTGATTGATGGCGACTACGTTTTTCTTAGCTTTGCAGATGCAAAGTACGGCGATTATTCAGAACTAAAACCATTTGCAGCAATCAATGAAGCAGAAGGTTTAACTTTGATTGTTGAACAGGCATTGGCTATTGATCATGGCTATGAGTTCGATGGCGTTTATAAAGGTATCACTCTCGAAGTGCACTCAAGTCTTGAGGCAATCGGCTTGACCGCGGCGTTTGCTAAAGCCTTGAGCGAGGTAGAGATCAGCGCCAATGTAATCGCAGGTTTTTATCACGACCATATATTCGTGCAAAAGCCATTCGCGATCGAGGCAATGACCGCTCTCAAGTCTCTGTCGTCTGAGTACTCATAAGAGAGTGCAGACTAGGTTGTTGCAAAGGTTTGGTAGCCGCTTAGCTTACTAACCGTCATCCTCAGCGAATTAGCCGTCACCCTGAGCCAATTAGCCGTCATCCTGAGCGAAGTCGAAGGATCTAAACGCAAATACGATGATCTTATGCATTCAAACGTTCTTGGCGCGGACTACCGTTCCAAACGCGGCCAATCCATTTAAAAAATCGAAGGAAAGCATATTTGATGCTACGACCAATCAAATAGTTCACTGGAGTTATAACCAAAGTGATTACGGTTGCAAAAATAATGCCAAAACCCAGCGACACGGCCATTGGTATCAACGCCTGCGCTTGTGTGCTTTGGTTTAACATTAGCGGCAGCAAGCCAACAAACGTTGTTAGTGACGTTAAAATAACGGGTCTGAAACGTGTCTCACCAGCCGTTAGCACTGCCTCCATTAGCGGCACGCCTTCTTTACGCTTTTGATTGATATAGTCGACCAACACCAAGCTGTCATTAACTACAATTCCCGTTAGCCCGAGCATTCCCATGATGCTTAACATTGAAAACGCCAGATCCATAGTATAGTGGCCGATGATTGCTCCTACTATTGCCAGCGGAATGATCGACATAACCACAAAAGGCTGGCCGAACGATTTAAACGGAATTGCTAAGAGAGCGTAAATAAGAATGATCACCAAGATAAAGCCAAGCGCAAAACTTGCGTTAGCGTCATTCTGGCCTTCGGCTTGACCACCTAATTCATAAGTTACTTCAGGCTCATAGATAAATTTTTCATCGAGGTACTTGACCAAATCTTGACGTATTACAGTTACATCGTACTCATCTGCATTAATGTCTGCGGTGACAGTGACGGCTCTGCGCTGCTTGTCTCTGTAAATCGAACTTGCGGCTTGTGATGGTAACAAATCGGCTAGTTCAAATAGTGGAATGGTGTCGGTGCTATTGGGTGTGTTAATCGGAATATTATTGACGTCGGGTACTGATGAACGAGATTCCAGCGGATAACGCACCATTACTTTAATTTCTTCATGGCCTCGTTGAATACGCTGAGCTTCAAAACCGAACAAAGCTTGACGCACTTGACTAGCGATTTCTTGTTGCGATAGCCCTAAGGTGTTCGCGAGTGGCTTTATTTCTAGTTTGAGTTCTTCTTTACCGCTAGATAAATTATCCTGAATATCAAAAACGCCGGGGTAGGTACGCAAATACTCTCGAATCTCATCCTTTATCACCTCGATACGTTCAATGTCTTTCCCGTATAGAGAAACTGATAGTGGAGCGCCAAAGTCACCAAACGTAGAGCTCAAGCTGAGTTTTTCAGCACCGGGTATTTCGCCAATTCTTGCGCGTAGTTGGTCTTGTACCTTGCGAATCGAAAAACCTTCAGGCAAACCATTTTCGCCTTGAACAAACTCCATTACTACCATGCCTTGATTGTTGCCGAACGTTGGACCGGTTGGGCCTATTTTAAGACCAGCAATTGAAACAATGTATTTGAAGTAAGACTCGCCAGTTTCTGGGTCGAGATAGTCATCTGCGAGTTCGCTGGCAATATCAACAATACGCACCACGTGGCCCTTAGTTGTCTCATAGCCAGTTGTTGCTGGCATGGTTAGGGTGATAAATACCGCATTGTCTTCAAATTCTGGAAAGAAAGAGGTGCGTAGCCAGCCGCTTGTCATTGAATAGATGGTAATCACAAAAACCATGAATGCGCTAACAATGGTGATGGTTTTGTTTGAAATGCAAGCATTTAAAAATGGGCGGTACAACTTGATGATGGCGCTTTCGAAGCCGCGAGAGAAATTCTGCTGGATCCTTCCTAGACCTCGAATATTGTTTTCGTCGCGAGGCTTAATGGTGCTCATGTGCGAGGGTAGAATAAGTTTTGATTCAATCAGCGAGAACGCTAGTACCGGAATTACGACCAGTGGAATTTGTTTGGCGAGATCCGATAGCACACCTTCGACAAATAGTAAGGGAGCAAACGCGACCATGGTGGTGATTACACCAAAGGTTACAGGAACGGCCACTTCTTTGGTGCCAAAGAGTGCTGCATCAGCAGGGGACATACCGTTGCGTTGATGTCGATATATATTTTCACCGGTGACAATCGCATCGTCGACTACAATTCCGAGTACTAGAAGATAGGCGAACATGGTGAGCATGTTCATACTTAAACCGAGAATTGGCATCATGGCCAAACCACCTAAAAAGCAGACCGGTATTCCAAGGCCTACCCAAAGAGCGACAGCTGGGCGCAGAAATAAGGATAGTAGTACGAGCACTAATATGCCGCCTTGAATTGCACTGCTTACCAAGGTTGACAAGCGGTCTTCGACTACCGCTGAGGTGTTTCCGTAGTTGCCGAGTTTAATACCTTGTGGCAAAGTCTTTTCATACTCACGTATGAAATCGAATACTTTGTTCGCGATGTCGATGGTACTTTGGTTGCCAACTCGAAAAGCTTCTACAGTGATCGCCGGCAAGCCTCCATACTGAGTTTCGACTCGACGTAACTCGTATCCGTCGACTACGGTAGCTAAGTCTTTTATATACAGTACACGGTCACCGGAATTAAAAACCGGAATGGCTTCGAACTCTTGTTTGCTAAACGCTTGCCCGTTTGTTCGAACCAAGATATCTCCATTGCTGGTGCGTAAGTTACCAGCGGAAATATCTATGGCATTGCGCTGAATCGCTGCGCCAATATCTCTTAGAGTGAGGCCGTACTGTTTTAAAACTTCGGGGCTCGTTTCAATTTGAATTTCTCGTTCTGGGGCCTGGACCGGTCCGACCTGAGTGATGCCATCAACCTGCAGCAATGCCTCTCGCATGTCTGAGGTGGTTTTATACAGTAGGTCGTAGTCAACATCTCCGTAGACTGCAATGCCGACCACTTGTATTGGTAGATCGGCTAGATCAATAACGGGGCGCTCGGCGTCAACCGGCAAGGTGCTGAGCGAGTCGACGCGGTTTTTAACATCACTTAATAAGGCTTTCTCGTCATAGCCTGATTCTACTTCGATAGATACAGCAGACACATCTTCGGCGGACCTTGATGTGATTTTTTTAATTCCTTCTAGGTCAGCAACAGATTCTTCAATTCGAGCGGTGATGGTTGCCTCAATTGATTCTGGATTGCCGCCCGGCAGTATAGTGGTGACGGTGATTACCCCTAACGCGAAGTCTGGCATAAGTTCGAGCGCAACGTCGTTCTTGACCGCGTTGTAACCCATTATCATGATGCAAAACATCAGTAGGTTAGCCGCGACATGATTTTTAGCAAACCATTCAATCATTCTGGGCTCCGATTGTTTGTACGTAAAATGGCATCATTGTTCGCATGTCTTTACCGAGTCTTTGCATTGCTTAGAATGGCGCTATAAAAAAGCACTAAACACCTTAGCAACTTGTTAGTTACTTGGGCGAACATCTTCTTTGTTCCAAAAGTCTAGCCAGGTCGTCCACAACTTGGTACCGCCATCTAGACACAAGTATTTAAACTTGTGCGCCAAAAGATAGTTAATCGGTATGATTAATAAGGTGATTATCGTTGCGAACACAATACCAAACGCGAGTGAGGTA
This sequence comes from uncultured Arenicella sp., assembly GCA_937918955.1. Classification (GTDB taxonomy): domain Bacteria; phylum Pseudomonadota; class Gammaproteobacteria; order Arenicellales; family Arenicellaceae; genus Arenicella. The sequence goes on along the minus strand of CAKZRZ010000036.1, from coordinate 29,658 downwards.
GCCATTGGCTTCAGCCATTTCGCTTGCTGAGAGCCATCAAGTAATATCGGTGCTAAACCGGCAAATGTTGTGATCGAAGTAAGTATTACCGGTCTAAACCGAATCGCCGCAGACGTAAGTACCGCTTCAATTAGTTCAACCCCTCGTTGACGACGCTTGTTGATATAATCGACTAATACTAAACTGTCGTTGACCATTACTCCGACTAAGGCGAGTATCCCAAAGACACTTAGTACCGATAGGTTTTGTCCTGTTATAAAGTGCCCCATCACAGCGCCAATTATACCAAACGGGATTACTGACATAACGATTAATGGCTGGCCGTAAGATTTAAATGGAATTGCCAATAGAGCATAAATAGCGATGAGCACTAAAATTAAACCAGTGCCAAGGCGCTGATTAGTTTCGCGTGCGTCTTCAGCTTCTCCATCGAAGCGAAATTGAAGATTCGAATACTGTTGCTGTTGTTCTATTAGATAGGCCTCTACCTCTTGTAGAATCAACGGCAAATTAGCAACGTCTTTATCTGCATCTGCGGTTATATTTAAAATTGATTTACGCTGAAGGCGATATAAAGTGCTTGGGCTTTCGAATGGTTCGACTTCAGCGATATCCGATAGCAGCACAGGTTCGTCACTATTGGGTACTCTAATCGCCAATTGGTTCAAATCTTGCATTGATGAACGATATTCAAGCGGATAGCGAACCATGACGCGAAGTTCATCTCGGCCACGCTGAATTCGCTGTGCTTGAAAGCCGAATACCGCATTGCGTACTTGAGAGGCGACATCGCGGAGAGTTAAGCCGAGTGTGTACGCCCGCGGCTTAAGGCTAAGGCTCAGTTCTTCTTTGCCACCGGAGTAGTTATCCTGAATCTCGTACACACCAGGGTAGCTTTTAAATCGCTCTCTAAGTTTTTCAATAACCTCATACATTTTTGCCGGATCATCGCCTGAAAGCTCTACGTTAATTGCAGCTTGGTCTCCAAATCTACGTGAGCGAACACTTAAACTCTGTGCGCCAGGAATCTCTCCTATAAGCTTGCGCACTTCTCGTCCGATTTGTGAAGTCTTGATATTGCCATATCGCTCACCTGACGTTTGTAGTTCTGCACGCACTGCGCCTAGGTTGCTCTTAGTCGTACGCCCCTGGCTGCCGCTAGTGGCGAGTATGTTCATAATCACACTCTCACCGGTTTCAGGATTAGTGTACTTCTTTTGAATTGTTTTAAAATGTTCAACGATTTCTTGAATATGTTTATTCGTGGTTTCGAAACCGGTTGATTCAGGCATTGTAAGATTCACGCGAACTGTGTCGGACTCTACGTATGGGAACGGCGTGTAGCGAATATGCCCGAGCGAAATTGCGCTTACTACAATGATTGAAACGGATAGAAGCAGGGTGACGGTAATGCCCTTGTTATTGACGCACTTATGTAGAAACGGCGAATAAATGTTTTCGACAAAGCGTTCTAAGCCTCGCGAAATTCCTTGCTGAGTTCGGCCAAGTAGCCCAATCTCACCGTTTTCATCACGCGCTTTGATGTGGCTCATGTGTGATGGTAATACTAGCTTTGACTCGACCAAACTCATCAATAAAACGGGGATCACAACCATTGGCATTTGACTGCCGATAAAGTCATAGCGCGTGCCATGCAGGTAACCTAAGGGTAAAAATGCGACCGCGGTGGTTAGAATGCCAAAAGTAACTGGCACGGTAATTTCTTGGGTGCCGACAACCGCCGCTTGCTTTGGGTCCATGCCTTCGCGCATCCGTCGATAGATATTCTCACCGGTGACAATGGCATCATCGACAACAATCCCGATCACCATAATAAAGGCGAGCAAGCTGACCACGTTGAACGTACCGCCAACCTGAGGCATAAACAAAAACGCCCCCATAAAGCTCACAGGAATACCCAAAAATACCCAGCCTGCAACCGCCGGACGTAAAAAAAGTGACAGCAGAATCATCACTAAGATTCCGCCCAGCCAAGCACTGTCTAGCACCGCGCCGATGCGAGTTTTTAAGTATGTAGTGTCATCATCCCAATAATCGATACTGACGCCCGATGGTAGGTTTTCGGCAAACTTAGCCATGTAATCCCTAGTCAACTCAGCAACCTGCAACGCACTTTGTTCACCGACACGACGCACCTGAACCATAATCGCAGGTGTGCCGTTAAATGTGGTTATCAATGATTGTTCTTCAAAGCCGTCATCGATTTTGGCTATGTCGCCTAAGGTGATCGGGTTGCCCTGTGAGTTAGACAGAATGGGTATGGCTGCGAATTCATCACGAGTGTAGGCTTGGCCAGCGCTGCGCACCAAGATATCGCCATTACGCGTTTGAATATTTCCCGCTGAGACATCGCTAGCACCGGCTCGAATTGCTTGACCAATTTGCGCTAAGCTTAAGTTATAAGCGTCGAGCGTTTGAGGAGAAACCTCGATATTCATTTGATACTCAGCGACACCTTGAAGCTCAACTGTACTGATTTGGTCATGGCTAAGTAAACCCTCCCTAAACTGGCCTGCAACGCTGCGTAATACTGTGGTTTCAACCTCACCTTGTATGGCTACCCAAATAACCGTTCGATTGCGCGTGTTGAGTGCTACTGTTGGTCTTTCAGCTTCAGTTGGTAAGGTATTAAGAGCATCGACGCGAACTTTTATATCATCAAGTACATCTCGCTTGTTATATGAGTCATTAACCTCGGCGATGACTACTGAGCTACCCTCAGATGAACGCGAGGTAAGCTCTTCGATGCCCTCTACGTCGGCGATCGCTTCTTCAATTCGTAACGTGATACCGTCTTCTACGGTCTTCGGTGTGGCACCACGAAACTGTGTGTTAACGGTAACTGTATCCAATTCAAACGATGGGAACGTTTCAACAGGAATAGAGCGGCTTGCGGTGGTTAAACCGGCGATTAAGATGCCGAACATCAGCAAGTTTGAGGCAACAGGATTTTTCGCAAACCACTCAATCATGAAGGCACCTTAAATATCTTAGACCGCAAAAGTCTTGCGTGAAAATAGAGAGCGGGCATTGCATTTTTAAGCTAGCTCCGTCGCACATCTTCACGATTCCAAAATTCTAACCAACTTGCCCATGCGGTATTGCATAGGCGAATCACACCATGTTTTACCTGGTAACCAAGATAATAGTTAATTGGCACTATGATTAAGGTGATGATGGTGGCGAAGACAATGCCAAACCCGAGCGAGATGGCCATTTGTTTTAAAAACTGAGATTGTGTGCTGTTATCCAATAGCAGTGGCGTAAGGCCGGCAAAGGTGGTTATCGATGTAAGCATCACTGGTCGAAAACGCGCTGCCCCGCTATTGAGCACCGCTTGATAGACCTCAATACCTTTTTCGCGTTGTTTGTTGATGTAATCGACTAAAACTAAACTGTCGTTCACTACCACTCCGAGTAAAGCCATCATGCCGACGATACTTAAAACTGATAGGTCGTAGCCGGTGATGATGTGGCCAAGTACCGCGCCAACTAAACTAAATGGTATAACTGACATCACAATAAATGGCTGCAAGTACGATTTAAACGGTATTGCCAGTAGTGCATAGATCGCTATCAACACTAGTAAGCTTCCTGACTTTAAACCTTCATTGCTCTCAGACTGCTCTTCAGCTTCACCTTTGAAAGTGTAGCTGATGCTTGGATCAGACTGTGTCTCTTGGTTAAGAAAGGCACGTATCTCCGACAAAATTGCAGGCACATCGGCAAGTTCTTTATCAACATCAGCGGTAATGTTTAAGATGCCTTTTCGGTTCAAGCGATAGAGTGTAGTTGGGCTACGTACGGGGGTTATCACCGCAAGATCAGACAGCGGAATTGCCTCATTGCTAGGGCCAACCAATATTGATAGCCGCGAAAGATCATCTATCGACGAACGATGCTCTTCTGGCAAGCGTACCATCACGCGCACTTCTTCTCGGCCTCGTTGCAAGCGCTGTGCCTCAAAGCCAAAAATCGAACCGCGAACTTGATTAGCGATGTCTGCGAGACTTAAGCCTAACGCGTGCGCGCGTGGTTTGAGTTCAATATTGAGTTCTTCTTTACCGCCTGAATAGTTGTCCTGAATATCGAACACTTCAGGATATCTGAGCAATTGTTTTCGCACTTTGTCGGCGATGAACTGCATTTTTAGCGGGTCGCCACCACTGAGCTCAACATTAATTGGTTCGCCTCCGCGCCCTAGCTCGGCTCTTACACTGAGCTGTTCGGCACCGGGTATCTCTCCAACTAATGCCCGAACTTCTCTAGCGATTTCAGACGCTTTGATATCGATGTGTCGCTCTTCTGGCCCAATTAATTCGGCTCGTACTACGCCCACGCTGGGCTTTATCGTTGAGCCACTACTGCCGACTGTACTGTAGGTGTGGCGTATTACCGATATTCCTGTCTTAGGGTCGCGGTACTTATCTTGTAAAGTATGAACATGGTCCGAGATTATCTTGATATGCGCTCTGGTGGTTTCAAAACCGGTTGTATCCGGCATGGTCAGAGTGAACTGAATTTCCTCAGATTCGACCCTTGGAAAGAAGGTGAACTTTAAATGGCCCGTGCTCGCCCAAGTAACAACTATGGCTGATGTAGCCAATAAAGCTGCAATCGCAATGGCTCGATTGGACAAACATCGCGCTAAAAAAGGTTTATAGAAACGTATTATCGAATCTTCGAAGCCACGGGACACCGCCATTTGCATGCGCGAAAGCCAGGCAGATTTAGCGGCCTCTTTGCGCGGTTTGATATGGCTAAGGTGCGATGGCAGTACTAATTTTGATTCGATCAGCGAGAATAGCAATACTGGAATAACTACCATTGGAATTTGCGCAGCAAGAAAACCCGTGCGGTTGGCTCCGAGGTCGCCCATCGGCAAAAATGCGACGACAGTGGTCAAAATGCCGAAGGTAACCGGAATCGCTATTTCCTTAGTGCCTATGATTGAAGCCTTGATTGGCTCCATGCCATCACGCATTTTCGAATAAATATTTTCACCAGTGACAATGGCGTCGTCAACGACAATCCCGAGTACCGTTATGAAAGCGAACAGCGATATCATGTTGAAAGTGCCGCCAACCAAGGGCATGAAAATGAAGGCGCCCATAAAGCTGACAGGTACGCCTAGGAATACCCAAAACGCGATCGCCGGGCGTAAAAACAAAGATAAAATGAGCAACACCAATAGCCCGCCGTAAAGGCCACTGCTCAGCAATGTGTTTAAGCGGCCTTTAAGAACTTTAGAGTCGTCATCCCAGAAATCAAGGCTAACGCCATTGTTAAGCTGGCGGTTTTCGGTTTCGATGTATTCTCGAACAGTGGACGCAATTTCAATAGACGATTGTTTACCGGTGCGGGCGACATCAATCAATATGGCAGGCTTGCCGTTAAAGCGGGTAATTAATGGTTGGTCTTCAAATCCATTATTAATTGTGGCGATTTCGCCTAATAATACGGGGTCCCCGCCGAGAGCGGTAATCACCGGAATCGCAGCGAAGTCTTGTTGTTGGTACGCTTGGCCGTCAGCTCTAACTAATATATCACCGTCGCGTGTTTTCACGTTGCCAGCTGAAATATCAACCGAGCTTCGTTGAATTGCTTCGCTGACGTCTTGCAATGACAAGTTGAAATCGTCGAGTGTTTGCGGTGCAACCTCGACGCTGATTTCATAGTTTGGCACGCCTATCAACTCAACTAAGGTGAGGTTGTTATTCGCTAGCAGGTCATCGCGAACGCGATCGGCCGTGATGCGCAATACTTTTTCGTCTACCTCACCGACTACGGCTACTTGAATCACACCTGGGTTGATAGTCGAAAGCGATACAACCGGCTTTTCAGCGGTTCCAGGTAAAGTACTTAAGGCGTCTACCTTTAGCTTAATGTCGTTGAGTATTTCTCGCTTTTCATAACCATCTGCGACCTGTGCGGTCACCACTGACAGTCCTTCGGACGATCTCGAATTGATCTCGTCGACACCTTCGATATTGTAAATCGCTTCTTCAATACGTTTGGTAACACCGTCTTCGATTGATCGTGGCGTAGCACCTCGATATGCGGTCGATACATTAACGGCTTCGACTTCGAAGCTGGGGAAAACTTCTAAAGGAATAGAACGCGATGCCGAGAATAAGCCGACGACAACGATGGTTATCATCAGGAGGTTGGCGGCTACTGGGTTACGAGCAAACCATTCAATCATTTGTGTTAGTGCTCATATTCACAGCGTAATCTGGCTGTCAAAGCAGCGCTTGTTAAGTTGTTAGGCGATGCGTTTTCTTACTGAGACAGGCCGTTGTCGGCGCTTACCGTTTCAACGGCTTGATTGGCATCTGCTTTGATGTCTTCGGCGGCGTCTTCAACAGCTTCGATGACGCTATCCAGCTCAGTTTGTTGAGGCGCTACAGGTAGCGTCGTAGCATCTTGTTCTAAGTCATCAAGGTTCTCGCTTGAAACAGGCGAGGCTGATTCAGCATTCTCAGATTTATCTTGCTCAAGCGCGGTTAAAGAGCCTTCAGTATCGGCTACTGCTTTATTCGTATCTGCAGAGCTCTTCTCTGAGACTGCCTCATCAAACTTTGCACTTGCGCCTGCTAATGTGCTGTTCAAAGATGTTGTTACTACCAGCTCGCCATTGCTTAAGCCTTGGCTAAGCAGGGCGTTTTGATCGTCTTGCCACACAATGTTGATACTTTGTTTGGCAAGTTTTCCATCACGTACCGTGTAAACATAACTGCCTTCGCGAATACTTTTATTTGGGATGACAAAAACATCATCGACGGTGCGCCCTTGTATTCGGGCACTAACAAACTGGCCTATTTTAAGAGCTCTCTGGCCGCTCAATTTACCAAACGGGTCAGCGACTTTGGCGACTACATCGATTTGCCGCGTATTAATGTCAAACGTGCTGTCGGTACGGGTAATTTTCGCATCCCACTGAAATCCTTGATTGCCAACCGTAGATGTAATTGACACGGTAAATGGGTTGTCCGCACCCGGTTCGCTTGAAAACGAATCTAATCCTAGCTGACTATACTCTTCCTGGCTGATCGGTAAGCGTACTTCCACTCCATCGGTTGCAAATACTTCGGCAATGGCTGTGCCAACGCTAACATATTGTCCTAGTACGGCTTTGCGCTCGATAATGCGGCCGTTGTACGGTGCTTTGATGGTTGTGCGATCTAGATTTAAACGCGCACTGTCGGCCGCCGCTTTAGCTGAATCAAATTGAGCTTTGGCCGCTGTGAGCTGCGGCTTGCGCAATACTAAATCAGGTGCGGGCTCGGTGTTGCCGAGACGCTTCCAATCTTGCTCTGCTTGTTTCGCGGTAGCTTGTTCTTGGCGATAGGCTGCATCGGCTTGGGATAAGCTTGCCAGTGCTTGGCTTAGATCAGCCTGATAATCGCGCTGGTCCAACTGAATCAGCACATCGCCTTTATTAAAGCTGCCACCGGTATTGAAGTTGTCTGATACCGCAACGATCTCACCACGAATTTGAGCAACCAAGTCGCCTCGAGTTTCAGCTTCAACCGTACCATTTGCGTTAACGACAATTGGATAGCTGCTGGGTTCGGCAGTAATTACCTCTACACGCACTACTGTCTCAGGAATAGCGCGCTTACGAGCCTCTGGCTTGAATGCATTGAGTAAGCCAATAATGATCACCGCAAGCAAGATAATGCTAAGCACAATTCTCAACTTTCGAGGAACTCGATATAATAGATTGCTAGTGCTTTCGCTAAAGCTAGCGCGTTCTTGCTCAGTGACGCCGTCGTTAAGATTCAACTCATAGTCGGAGTTATTTTCATTACTACTCATAGTTTTATGGAGTCACTGCTGTTCGGTGTTAGATCGTACTAATCGTCTGGTTTATCAATTGATGGTGCTGGCACAGTTCCAGCTTCACGTGATTCTGCGCTAGCGAAGTCGCCACCAAGAGCCAAGTGAATACCAATACGGTTTTGCAGTAAGGCATTGCGAAGGTTAAGTTCGTTGCTCAAAGAGTCGAACAAACTGCGCTGCGACTGCAATACAGTTGTGTAATTTTCAATGCCCGATTGATAGCGGTCTAGCGCTAAATCCAAGCCACCTTGCGCAAGCTTTACAGCTTCTTTAATCGCCCGATGTTGCTCGAATAATACATTCTCTCGTGTCAACGAGTTTTCAACTTCTTCAAATGCCGTTAAGGTTGTTTGGAGTAACGAAGCGTAGGCAATTTCAGCGTCGTTGTAGGCTCTGCGTTCTTCCGCTTTTAAGGCTCCCGCAGCAAAGATCGGTTGCGTCAACGAGCCGATAATATTACGAATGCTGTTATCGCTATCAAAGATACTGTTGAATGTATCACGGCTTTCGCCGATAGAACCTGAGAAGTTCAAGCTTGGAAAACGGTCTCGGTGAGCAGCTTTCGCATTAGCAATTTGCGCTTGATACTGAAGCTGGCTGGCTTTGACGTCAGGTCTTCGAGTTAAAAGGTCTGCAGGCAAGCCCGTTGGCACTGATGACGCGAGCTCAGGTAAATTTACGTTCAGCTCCGTAGATGCATCTGGGTATTCGCCAAGCAATGTTTTCAACGCTCTAAGAGCTTGCACATAATTGAATTTCGAATCGGCCAATGCTGAAATTTGCAGTTGCACATCGGTGCGACTCAAATATACATCGAGTGCAGAGCGAAGACCGCGTTCGTAATTCTCTTCGATCAACTTGGCGGTATTTTGAAAACTGTCTAAACGTTTTTGCGCTAGGTCAAGTTGTAACTTATTAGTGGCAAGGTTGTACCAGGCTCGACTAACGTTAGCTACCAATGACAATTCAGCTGCTTTATACAGTTCGCTTTGCGCTTGCGCTCCGAGTGCGGCTGCTTTTTTGCGTTGGCTTAGTTTGCGCCAAATGTCGATTTCCCACTGAACACCTAGAGTGCCGCCAATACTGCGAATTTCTGTAGTGCTATCGGCGTCGCCTTGAGCGGCACCGCCAGTTGCTGCAGCTGAACTCGATTCTCTTGTGCTGCCGTCTACACTAAAGCGAAGCTGTGGCCAAAGCCCCGAACCGGTTATAGTGACTTGTTCAATAGCGTTTTTGAGTTGTCCAGCTGATCCAAGTAAATCAGGATTATTTTTCAGCGCTTTTTCGACGTGAGCATTAAGAGCCTCGTCGTTTAAACTATTAAGCCAGCCGCCAACAACTGGCTTTGGAGGCTGCTTTTGCGACTCTTCTGACGAGGGGCTAACCGCAGTGTCAACGGGTTGCCACGTTTCAGGTATCTTTACTTGAGCCTCTTCTGGCAAATTGCCGACTTTAGACATACACCCAGATAACACTAGCACCGCCGCCAAGCTTGCGGCTTGAAGGCTTTGCTTGAGTGGAAACGCTGCATCGCTACTCATATTGTTGCTCTTAGTTCTGTCCATAGCACTGTCAATCATAGTGTTGCCAAGTGTCGCAAGTGAGTTATTGGTATTGGTAGATGTCATTATATCCTCGAGAAAAGCAATTGCCTCTATAGTTGATCAATTATCTTTAGATGCTCGAGATGCCATAATGGATTCAATTTACACGAATTATAAAGCAATAAACTTCGCTGCTTAATCAAATAAGCGAATAACATGGAAATTTAATGCTTCATTGCTCTTAATTGGCGGATTTTCGCACGCTAAATGTCAATATGCTGCGAAGTGTGAATTGCTGCTCGTTTGCTATTCAGGGTGATATACTTCGAGCTATAGAACCCCACTTACACTCTAATTTAATAAATGACTTCTAGCACTCAAACAGTAGCGCAAATACTGATCGAAGCGCTGCCTTATATTCAGCGATTTCGTGGCAAGACCATTGTCGTTAAGTATGGTGGTAATGCGATGATAGATGATGCTCTGAAGGAGAGCTTTGCGCGTGATGTTGTGATGATGAAAGCGGTTGGTATGAACCCTGTAGTGGTACACGGCGGCGGCCCTCAGATTAATGGCACCTTAGCGCGAGTTGGCAAGTCCACTGAGTTTATCGACGGCCTTCGGGTTACTGATTCAGAGACAATGGATGTTGTTGAAATGGTGCTTGGCGGCTTGGTGAACAAAGAGATTGTTAATCTTATTAACTCTCATGGTGGCAATGCCGTAGGTTTAACCGGCAAAGACGGCAACATGATTCAAGCTCAAAAAATTAGCTCAGGTAAGCCAGATGTTGACTATGGTCATGTTGGTGAAGTGGCTAGCATTGATAGCTCACTGGTTGAAACTCTAGAGGCGAAGGGTTTTATTCCGGTGATCGCGCCCATTGGCTCTGGCAAGGACGGAGCCACGTATAATATCAATGCTGACTCTGTGGCAGGCGCTTTGGCATCAAACCTTAATGCTGAGAAATTGGTGTTGATGACCAACACTTCTGGCGTGCTTGACAAGCAGGGCCAGCTTTTAACCGGTCTGAACGCAAGCCAAATTGAAGCTTTAAAACAGGACGGAACCATTCAAGGCGGCATGATGCCGAAAGTGGATTGTGGCCTCGATGCGGTAAATGATGGCGTTAAGACCTCGCACATTATCGATGGGCGCGTAAATCATGCGTTGCTGCTCGAAGTGTTGACTGACAAAGGCGTAGGCACCTTGATCCGAGGCTAAACGTTTAGCATGGGTCGATGGCTTCGGTTTTATTGCATCTTGTTCATTGCGCTTTTCGGCGCTTCCTCTGCAATAGCAGCTGACTTAAAAGTCGCGGTGGCAAGCAACTTCGCGACCACGGCTGAGGCTTTAGTTGAAGTATTTACCCAGCAGAGTGGTCATAAGGTTACTTTGCTTGTCGGTTCCAGTGGCAAGCACACCATGCAAATTCAATATGGCCTAGCCGTTGACGTTTTTATGGCTGCTGACGCCAAGAGGCCTACATTGCTTGAGCAAAACGGTTTTGCCTTAAAAGGATCTAGACAAAGTTATGCACAGGGGCGTTTGGTTGTTTGGAGTGCCGAGAGTGATTTTTTTGAAACGAGCTCTGATTTAAGTGGCTCTCAAGCTTCAAGTAGTTATTCAGTAGCTGTCTCAATCGAAGCTCTAAACGCTATTTTTGCGAGATCAGAAGAACAGATAGTCTCCATCGCCAACCCAAAGATTGCGCCCTATGGTTTGGCGGCCGAGCAAGTGCTCGAAGCATTGGCCGTAAAACCTAAGCTGGTTTTTGGTGAGAGTGTTGCTCAAGCGTTTCAATTTGTTAATGGCGGCGGCGCACAACTGGGCCTGCTCGCGCTTGCACAAGTCAAAGATCTCGACTTTGGATCGTATCGAATAATTTCTGAAGACTTACATGCGCCGATTGATCAGCAACTGATTATAGTTAGCGATTCGCCGGCAGCAAGGCAATGGCGTGACTTTGTTTTAAGCAAGAGCTCTCAGAGTTTAATTCGATCGAGAGGGTATCGCAGTGCCAGTGATCGCCATCGAAGATCTGAGGGCGGCTAATGTTTTCTGAAGCCGATTTAGTCGCACTCTTTCTGACATTGAAGTTAGCCGGTATTAGCACCTTGGTTTTGTTGGTGTTGGGCACGCCGCTGGCTTGGTGGCTCGCCAACTCACAATGGCGATTTCGTTTTTTGGTCGAAGCCATGGTGGCGCTGCCATTGGTTTTACCACCAACGGTATTAGGTTTCTATCTCTTGGTGGCATTTAGCCCATCGAGCTTACTAGGGCAAACATTTGCAGCGGTCTTTGGTCAGTCATTGGCCTTTTCGTTTACAGGTTTGGTGCTCGGCTCGGTGATATATTCTTTACCTTTTGTGATTCAGCCTCTGCAAAATGCTTTTGTTGCAATTGGGACTCGGCCAATAGAAGTAGCGGCAAGCCTTGGCGCTTCGCCGATGGATCGTTTTTGCTCGATTGTTGTGCCTTTAGCGCGACCCGGCTTCTTGTCGGCGATGATTCTTGGATTTGCACACACGCTCGGTGAATTCGGAGTAGTGCTGATGATAGGCGGAAACATCCCGGGCGAAACCCAGGTTGCTTCGATCGCTATATATCAGCATGTTGAAAGTTTGCAACTTGCGAGCGCACATTGGTTGTCTTCTGCTTTATTAGTTATCTCGTTTGCTCTATTGATAATAGTGTATGCTGCTAACCCTAAGGCGCGTGTTTTGAGGTGGTCAAAGTGAGCTTAGACATCAAACTTAGCGCATCGGCTAATGGCTTCAACCTAGATATTGATTTGAGCCTAAGCGCTAACAAAGTGACCGCAATATTTGGCCCTTCAGGCAGTGGTAAAACGAGTCTATTGCGCACCATCGCGGGTCTAGATAATCAGCGAAGTTCGGGAATCAGTTTTAATGGTGAGACTTGGCAGTCTAATGGTCGAGCTAAGGCTGTCTTTTTGCCAACTCATAAGCGAAAGTTGGCTTACGTATTCCAAGAGCCAAGTTTGTTTGAGCACTTATCGGTGATGGCAAATATTGAATATGGCGCAAACCGCACAAGCACCGATCAAGAGGGCATTAGCCCAGAACAAGCCATTGCGGCACTCGAGCTAACTAAACTTGTTGAGCGAGATGTGGATACGCTTTCTGGTGGTGAAAGGCAGCGCGTGGCAATTGCCCGCGCGCTGTGTTCGAAGCCGCGTGTTTTGTTGATGGACGAGCCCTTATCAGCTCTTGACGAGGCGAGCAAAAAAGAAATTTTGAAGATGCTTGTAAGGCTTCGCAATCAGCTCAGTATTCCAATTATCTATGTAAGCCATTCGATAAGCGAAGTTGCGCGTTTAGCCGACGATCTCGTTTTACTCGAAAGAGGTTCGGTAGTAACAAGCGGTGACGTGCAGTCAATACTCACGCAGCTTGATCTATCGCTTGCTCATGGATCCGATGCTGAATCAATCATTGACGCTGTTGTTGCTGAGCATGATGAGGAGTATGGCTTGACTTATTTGGAGTCGAGAGTAGGGCGCTTTTCGGTTGCGCGTAAGGAGTTAGAGCTTGGCGAAAGTGTGCGTGTCATGCTGTCTGCTAAAGACGTTAGCCTAACTTTAGATCGACAACGCGATACCAGCATCTTAAATATTTTCCCCGCCATGATTACCGAAATTAAACATGCTGGGCCATCTCAAGTAACCCTCAAGTTAAACGCCAATGACGTGCCGGTGCTTGCGAGTTTAACTAAAAAATCAGCATCGTTAATGAAGTTGGAAACAGGCATGAAAGTTTATTTGCAGGCTAAAAGTGTGGCCTTATTATGACGTGGATTTTGACATCAGTTTATAAGGCTTGTTGGGTATTGGGTTTATGGCAATAGAAAATTTTGGCGAAGTCTTCGCGCTCGCTTGCGCGCTAATGTGGGCGAGCGCTGTGGTCTTGTTTAAATATGTTGGCGAAAGTATGAGTGCCAATACACTAAATTTGGTTAAAAACATTCTGGGTTTGTCACTACTTCTGCCGACTGCACTTTTTCTAGAAGGCATTCAGATGCCAATCCTGAGTTCCTTAGAATGGATCATCTTGTTCGCCAGTGGTTATTTTGGTATCGCGGTGGCCGACACTTGGTATTTGCAAGCGCTTCGCAATTTAGGGGCAGGCAGAACTGCCATTGTTGCCAGTCTATACAGCCCTTTTGTGGTGATGTTGTCCATCATCTTTTTACATGAAACCTTGGCGCTCTGGCAATGGCTGGGTTTTATCATGGTATTGGCGGGTATTCTGGTTGTTGTCTATCAGCGTAGCTATCAATCAGTTAAGCAGGGTGTTTTTCTAAAAGGAGTGGCACTGGCCGCGGCATCTGTATTTTTTACTGCTGCCGGTGTAGTGGCGATGAAGCCTATTCTAGAGAACGACGGTTTTTTCTGGATGGTGAGTTTGCGTATGTTGGCTGGCGTGATCGGCATGTTGATCTTTCTCGGGTATAAAGGTGAAGTTGCTAGCACGTTAGTCGCCGTGCGAGAGGGCAATCATCGTTGGATACATATTGTGCTAGCAAGTTTCATCGGCTCTTATCTCGCCTTACTGTTTTGGCTAGGCGGGTTTAAGTACGCCGATGCGTCGGTCGCGTCAGTTCTAAATGAAACGGCGAATGTTTTCATCGTATTGATGGCTTGGCTATTTTTGAAGGAAACTTTCAATTTCCGCAAGGTCGCTGGCGTTACTTTAACGTTCGGCGGAGTATTAGTTTTTCTCGGTTTATTCGGCGGGAACCCCATTCCATGAATTTTAAAACTGCAGCTCTATCTAGCCTCGCTTTAATCGCGTTCGCTGGCAATTCAGTATTGTGCCGATTGGCGCTTAGCAATGGTGAGATCGACGCCGCGAGCTTTACTGCTATTCGTCTTGTCGCTGGTGCCGTGGCTTTGTTATTTCTACTAAAGCTTAACGGCTCAGTTGAGGTGAAATCCGTTGCTCTTTCGGGCCGACCACGAAATCTAGCCTGGGCATCAAGTCTAATGTTATTCGCCTATGCCGCTTTATTTTCATTTGCTTACGTAAGTTTAGAAACGGGTGTTGGGGCGTTGATCTTATTTGGCTCAGTACAAATCACCATGGTTTTGATTAATTTATTTAAGGGTAATCGCTTGTCACTATTTGAATGGCTGGGTTTATTGATATCCTGCTCTGGCTTGGTTTATTTAGTTTTTCCTGAGTTAAGCAAACCTTCATTAATTGGCTTTCTCATGATGAGCGTTTCAGGTATCGCTTGGGGCGTTTACACCGTTTTGGGGCAGGGCTCTGAGAACCCGCTTGTCGACACCACATCGAATTTTACTCTGTCATTGGCTTTTGTCGCGCTGCTGCTACTTCCCTTTTTGGTTTTTCCGTTTGCAAGCGGTTTGCATGCGTCGCCGCAAACTTGGTTTTTGGCGATCGCGTCTGGCGCGCTCACCTCTGGTTTAGGTTATGCAATTTGGTATGCGGCTTTACCACAACTCACTAGCACCCAAGCGGGAGTGATGCAATTGCTTGTGCCTATCATTGCGTCACTGGGCGGGGTCCTGTTTGCAAATGAAGTGCTCTCGAGTCGTTTGATCATCGCCTCATTGTTAACCCTGGGTGGTATACTTCTTGTGTTGCTTGCCAAGCGAGCACCACTTCAAATAGCTAAACCGTAACACGCTTACATGACATACCAATCAATCAATTTTAACAATAAATTCGGACTATTCACTGAGCATTGGGCGCCGAAGGTCATTGCCGAAATGAACGACTACCAATTTAAACTTGCTAAGGTTGAAGGCGAGTTTGTGTTTCACAGTCATGCCAATACGGACGAGACATTTATTGTATTAGACGGTTGTTTGCGAATTGATTTTGAAGATGGCTCGGTTGATCTTAATGCTGGAGAAATGTTTGTGGTTCCTAAAGGAGTACCACACAAACCTTTCGCCAAAAGTGAGACACAGCTTCTATTAATTGAGCCCCGTGGCGTGGTCAATACGGGTGAGGCTGAAGGCGGAGCGTTAACAGCGAAAACTGATGTATGGATCTAAAACTTAGATCTCAATTCAATAGGTAAACTTCGATGGCAGACTTCACTCATTTATTGCGTGTTCGTTATTCTGATTGTGACGCTCAAAAAGTTGTCTTTAATGGTAAATACGCTGAGTTTATCGACGTTGCTGCTACTGAATTCACACGCCACACTTGGGGAGCCTACAACCAGGTGCTAGCGATGGGTATCGATAGTCAGGTTGTGAATTTGAACATTTCATGGAGAGCGTCCTCACGGTTTGACGATGTTTTGGCAATCAGCGTTAAAGCGGGTCACATTGGCAATACCTCGTATCGTCTTGATTTTGAGATCACTCAGTTCTCGACCCAAGAACTTGTTGCTACAGCTGAAATTGTATATGTCATGGTGAGCGCGACTGAGTTCAACAAAACACCCATACCTGAAAACCTAAAGCAAAAGCTTGAGCAGGGTGCGCCTGGAGTTGTTGTCGATCATGCCGGTGCTACATAAGCTGTTAACAATATTTGCGAGTTCAAAATAAAAAACGGCTTCGCAGCAGGGTTGGAGTGCTGGAAGCCGTCTTATTAAAACGCCGGCGACTAAGATTGGCTTCGGGGTAAGAAAGACCAAAGTTGTCGCATAAGCGCATTTGAGGTTGCCAGTGAAATCCCTTCCACTGAATTTGACAATCTCGAGTTACTGAGGACTGCCAAACTCTATACTTTAGATTCTATCCCCCAGACATAATCTTAAATAACCTCACCACCACTTTACTCTTGTGTCGCGCGATAAACAACCCAAATATCACTTAGATTTATCGAATGATATGAATAAATTAGTAGATGCTAGACTTATTGTTAAAAATATTAGAGCGTCAGACTACCTAACGTTACTTGATATAGCATCTAGTCGACAGACACTTTTAGGGCTTCGTCGATTAACTTTGGTAAGGTGTCTTTTAAAACGTCTTGGCTCGGGTGAGCTTTCTCACCGAGTCTAACGACCACCATTTTATGCTCCGGCACATTGATAATGAATTGGCCTAGGTGTCCGCTAAAGGCGTAAAATGCAGGTTGTTGGCCGTCGCTTAACCAAGTGGAGAGTCCATAGTACGATGTGCCTTCTGGCTTTAGCATTTCTTCCACAAAAGCTTCTGGAATGAGCTGCTGATTATTCCATTTACCCTTATTCATTAGTAGCATGCCCAGTTTGGCGTAATTACGTGCGTTAGTATTGAGGCAGCAATAGGTAAGCTCCATACCTTTATTATCGGTATGCCATAGAGCATCATCGTTCATGCCCATAGGTTTCCATAATTTGTCGCTGAGATAGTCGCTGAGGCTAATATTGCCCAGCGGTTTCTGTAATGCTCGTAGCAAGAAGATGCCAAGCAATTGGGTCGACGCGCTAGAGTACTCCCAAAATGTTCCAGGCTCGGCCGAAAACGAGCGGCCAGTCGTGAATTCGGTGACGTCGTCGCCATAGTAAAGTTCAACCGTTGGGCTAAACGGAGTGTAATATTGTTCGTCCCATTCATAACCTGAATTCATCAAAGACAGTTGCCGCACGGTTGCGGTTTTGCCAATAGGGTCATTTTTAAATTCCGGAATAAAGTCGGTTATGGGTTGGTCTAGGTCACGCACATATCCTTCCTCAATGGCAATGCCAAGGAGCATTGTCGTTACCGTTTTGGCCATCGAAAATGAATTGGTTTTGTTTCGATCGTTATAGCCTGATAGATACTCTTCAAATATAAGCTGATCGTCCTTAACGACAAGAAAGGCTGCTGCGTTTAAGCTTTCTAGCTCTTTCCTAAAATTTTCGTCTAGGGTTTTGCTGTTTATTTTGGGGTGGTTTGGAATTGGCTGAGCTTGCCCGGCCTCGATGAAATTGGTTTCGAACTGTTGGTAATCATTGATGTTGGCTGTTACGTTACCGACCAGATAGGTTCGCTTAACGCTGGTAATGATAAAGTCAGTGCCAGTGGCATAAAGGCCTGCAACAAAAAGCATAACAAGGGCGACAAACGCGGCGAGTACTTTTTTTATTATAGTCATATTTTAGAGCGGCAATTGGTGTTTGCGAATGGGTTGTCGCAATACAAAGCTAGTGTGGACACCACTGACACCATCAAGCTTGGTTAGGCGGCGAAGTAAGAACTCCTCGTAGTGTCGCATATCTCGTATCAAGGCTTTGATTAGAAAGTCAGAATCTTGCCCCGTGACTAAGTAGCAATCTATTACTTCAGGTAGGTCAGCCGCATCGCGTTCAAATTTTTCAAATAAATCTGCGGTGTGCTTTTCCATAGTGACTGAAATCATAGCCGTGAGGTTTAGGCCGAGTTTTTCACTGTCCAGCAAGGTAATGTGGTCGGTGATAATGCCAGATTCTTCAAGGTGCTTAACTCGTCGCGCGCAGGGCGTGGGCGAGAGATTGACTTTCTCAGCTAGCTCCAAATTGCTGATTCTCGCATTGGCTTGGAGCTCTTTTAGTATTAGCTTGTCGACTTTGTCTATTTTCATCTTCTTGGTCGGGTTAAATGACTATAAATATAGAAATATTGAGCTAATATAGCTAATTTATTTATTATTTAGTAATTATTTAGTCAAAAAAGC
Source organism: uncultured Arenicella sp. (assembly GCA_937918955.1). Classification (GTDB taxonomy): domain Bacteria; phylum Pseudomonadota; class Gammaproteobacteria; order Arenicellales; family Arenicellaceae; genus Arenicella. The sequence goes on along the minus strand of CAKZRZ010000036.1, from coordinate 11,621 downwards.
TCACGCTTAGTAGCTATACTCTGCCTAATCTAGTAACCCAATTTATATCTTCAAATGACTCGTTTCGATCACACTAAGTACACCAAAATTGTCACTGTCAATAAGACCGACCGCCGTTGGCCAAATAAAGTGATAGATGTTTCGCCTGCTTGGTGCAGTGTTGACCTGCGCGATGGCAATCAAGCTTTGATTGAACCTATGACGCCTGCGCAAAAACTCGAGATGTTCGAGATGTTATTGAGCGTTGGATTTAAGCAAATTGAAGTTGGTTTTCCAGCAGCGTCGCAAACCGACTTTGATTTTGTTCGAAAGCTGATTGTTGAAAATTTAATTCCTGATGATGTGACGATTCAAGTGCTCACTCAGGCGCGCAAAGAATTGATCGATCGTACCTATGAGTCTTTGGTTGGAGCTAAAAGTGCCATCGTACACGTTTATAATTCAACCTCTACGGTGCAACGCGAACAGGTGTTTAAGGCCTCAAGAGAACAAATAAAAGAGATTGCGGTTAATGGTGCGCGATGGGTTAGAGAAAACGCGGCTAAGCAGCCTGAAACACAATGGCAGTTTCAATATTCCCCCGAAAGTTTTACGGGTACTGAGATCGACTATGCGGTGGAGGTTTGCGATGCGGTAGTCGACGTATGGCAACCGACCTCTGAACAGAAAGTTATCTTAAATTTGCCGGCTACCGTGGAAGTGGCTACACCAAATGTCTACGCAGACCAAATTGAGTGGTTCTGTGACAACATTAAAAACCGCGAATCAATAATTGTGAGTTTACATACGCATAACGACCGAGGTTGTGGCGTAGCTGCATCTGAGTTGGGTGTATTAGCAGGGGCTGATCGAGTCGAAGGTACCTTGTTAGGCAACGGTGAACGAACCGGCAATATGGACATTGTTACGATGGCGATGAATCTCTACAGCGCTGGCGTCGACCCAGAACTAGATTTCTCTCGAATGGATCGAATCATAAACGTGGTGGAAAAGTGTACTCAATTGAAAGTGCATCCGCGTCACCCTTACGCTGGCGAGCTTGTATTCGCGGCGTTCTCGGGCAGCCATCAGGATGCCATCAACAAATGTTTAGCTTTGTATCAAGAAGGTGAAACTTGGGAGGTGGCTTATCTACCAATTGATCCGCGTGATCTAGGTCGAAATTATCAAGAGGTCATTCGTATTAACTCGCAATCAGGCAAGGGGGGTGTGGCCTATGTTTTGGAACAAGAGCATGGCATAAAGATGCCGCGCTGGTTGCAGGTCGATTTTAGTCCAGTGGTTCAACAAGAAGCTGAGAACACAGAGGCTGAAGTATCAGGCGAACAGATAGCCGACTTATTTAAGCGTACCTACCTGGCGCCACGAGACTCAATGCGAATGAAAAGTTATCAAGTTAATCGACAAGACGGCCAAGATTCAATGGAAGCGGTTATTTTCGATGGTAACAACGAAGTTGAAATCAATGGCGAAGGCCGAGGTGTGTTAGAGGCATTTACCTCTGCCTTGAGTAAGCATGTCGGTAAAGATCTAGTCATTATTGAATACAATGAACACACCCTTGGCCAAGACGATGCGTCGGACGCGATGGCCTATGTTCAGCTAAGCATCAATTCGCAACGTGTTTGTGGTGCTGGGCGAAGTCAAGATATTCTAGGCGCGACACTTGGGGCGATTTTAAACGCCGTGGCTCGAGTATAAGATCGCCGTGGCTCGGGCCATTCAGGGTGACTCAAGCTTATTTAAAAGGTTGATTAATTTACCTTGAGCTAGCTGAAATGAATGGCAAGCATTTTTTCGCTTGGTTTTATAGCCAGCCTTATCTACTGCTTTTTCTAGCAACCTTGTTTTGGGCGGGAAATGCAATAGCCGGCAAGCTCGCCGTTGGGCACATCTCGCCTTTCGTACTTACTTCGCTCAGGTGGTTATTTGCTAGTGCGATTGTCATTGTTGTTTCTTTACCGCATTTGAAAAAGGATTGGCAGCTTATTCGCCCTCGCTTAGCGTTTGTGTTCTCGCTGGGGCTAATCGGGTTTACGCTGTTTAATAACCTTATGTACCTTGCGTTGCAGAGCACCACGGCCATGAATGCTGCGATTATCCAAGCTGCATTGCCGGCTTCGATTTTTATATTGAATTTTCTGGTCTATCGCTTGCGAGCAAATAACCACCAGCTCTTGGGGTTTCCAATAACCGTTCTTGGGGTTGTCGCAATCATCGCACAAGGCCAATGGCAGGTGCTCACTCAACTGCGTTTTGTTGTCGGCGATTTATTGATGCTAACGGCCATCACTTGTTATGGCGTGTATTCGGTGATGTTGGCTAAAAAACCTAAAATTCACTGGCTTAGTTTAATCACTGTATTGGCGATATCAGCATTGTTAGCGTCCTTGCCATTTGTCTTTATTGAATTTTCTCATCAAAAACTGCTTTGGCCAGATCGAACTGGTTGGATTCTTGTGCTCTACACCGCAGTGTTTGCGTCCTTGTGCGCTCAAGTTTTTTGGATCAGAGGTCTTGAACTAATTGGCTCTAATGCGGCGAGCTTGTTCATAAATTTAGTTCCATTGTTAGGCACTCTTCTGGCGATCATTTTACTTGGAGAACTTTTACATTGGTATCATGTTTGTGGCCTAGTCCTGATTGTTGGCGGTATAGCGCTCGCTCAACGAGGCGAGAGAGTAAGCTAAATCACAAAAGCTTTGCCTATTTCTTAATAAGCTTAGTCATTGTTGCTTAAACGTAATCGGCGTAACGTATTTTATACAGCCCTGAGCTAGCTTAATAAGAGTCATGAGCTTGTTATAGCCTTGAGCATAAACTGCTATCAACGCATAGCCATTAACAATAAATCAAATGAGCCCGCACTATGAGAAATTTTACCGAAGAACAAGTGATGTTTCGTCAAGCTTATCGCAAGTTTATCGATCAAGAAATTAAGCCGAATATGGAAGAATGGCGCAAAGCGGGCATCGTTGACCGTTCCGCGTTTAAGAAAGCCGGTGACCAAGGTTTTTTAATGATTTGGCCAGATGAAAAGTATGGTGGTTTAGGTGATAACGACTTTCGCTACGAGCAGATTATCATCGAAGAAACCAGCCGAGCTGGATGTGGAGACTGGTTCAATAGCTTGCATAGTCGTTTGGTAGGCCCTTACTTCAAATCCTTTGGTACTGAAGAGCAACGCGAACGTTTTTTACCCGATTGCGTTAGCGGCGATAAAATTTTGGCTATTGCCATGACCGAGCCAGACTTCGGTAGCGATCTTTCAGGTATGCGCAGCAGCGTACGTGACGAGGGCGATCACCTTGTTCTAAATGGCTCTAAAACCTATATTTCAAACGGCATCAATGCCGACATTATAATTGTCGCCGCGCGTCAAGAAGGTATCGATCATTCGCACGCCCTAACATTGGTCATTGTTGAAGCTGGTATGGAAGGGTTTGAGCGTGGTCGTAATTTGGAGAAAATGGGCCTTAAAGCTCAAGATACCGCTGAGCTGTTTTTCAATAACGTAAAGATCCCTAAAGAGAATGTATTGGGAGCCGAAGGCAAAGGTTTTTACCAGTTGATGCACGGCTTAGCCGAAGAGCGTCTACTTGGTGCGGTGGGTTATATCTCTGAAGCGAGACGCGCTTTCGATATCACGCGCGAGTTTGTTATGCAGCGAAAAATGTTTGGAAAGAAGTTATCAGACATGCAGAACACGCAATTCAAAATGGCGGAGATGGATACTGAAATTGATATGGCACAACGCTATGTCGACTACTGCGTTGAACTTATGAATCAAGGTAAGCTCACGGCGATCGAAGGAGCTAAAGCCAAACTCCAGACCAGTGAAATTCAAGGCCGAATGGTTGACCTTGGAGTGCAGTTGCACGGTGGGGCAGGTTTTATGGACGAGTACGAAATTAGTCGCATGTATACCGACGCCAGAATCAGTCGAATTTATGCAGGTTCATCGGAGATCATGAAGTTGATTATTGGCCGAGATATCTTCTCAGACAACTACAAAAGTATTCACGACTAAGCACAATTAAACTTGTGCCGTGAGTCAATCCTGAACCCGCGGCCGCTATTTGCATTTTTTAGATTCTAGGCGAATAATGGTTAGTGAAAGAGTGACTTAGCAATGCTGGTCAGCATGCTATTGATCATTGCTCACTAAAGCTTAACGAGGTGGAAAATGCATATAGAACAATTAACGAGTCAAGTTTCAGTGTCGGGCCAAATTACGGTAGAAGATGTGCAAGGCTTTATTGATCAAGGCGTTGAACTTTTGGTTTGTAATCGCCCCGATGGTGAAGACGAAGGTCAAATAGAGTACAAGTTAATTGAAGCCGAGGCGCAACGGCTTGGCTTACCATTCAAACTTTTGGCGTTTAGGTCTTATCAAATCACGCCTGAAAATCGTGATGAGTTCGTTTGCTTAATTCAGACGCGCAAGCGAATTCATTGCTACTGCCGATCTGGAGCAAGATCAAAACGCTTGTGGCGTGAAGCGAATTTTCTAGTAGGCGGTGAGGCTGAGTATGATGCGAAATGTGATCAGGCTTAGGCGCAGTGAATTCTTCTCTGGGGCTGCGATCAGTTACTAATGGCAGTCAAAAAAACCAGTAACCGTGATTAGGTATTTTCATAAAGCGTCCATAGACGATTGGTTTAAAGCCCAGATGAAGTAACCCAAAGCAGCGATTATTGAATTAACATACAAATTAATTCATGCCAATGTGAACGAGTTTGGCTTGCTATTTAACTGTCATAATAAACGGCTTATCAGACTAATGGTAACACTTCTGGAGACATACGATCATGTTGAGCCAGAACTTCATCAAAACCATATTGGCTTTGCCACGCGAGTTTAGACATTGCTTTGGAGGAGTCATACACACGATCGATTGACGTTGGAAGTTCCCACCCTCTAGCACCAAAAGCTGCTGCTATTATGGGTGCTCTCCTTCGAATGACTGCCGCTGCATCGGCTTTTAATTCTTCGCAATCTTCTTTTTCGAAAGGATGTTTTCCTGAAACAAGGTAAACGGAAAAGTCTGATTTATTACTTAATGACGCTAAATGAGCTGTCGCGACATCACGTGCGTCGATACCTCGATGTAGGCGATACATTGCCATTAAATCAACCCGTTCAGGAAAACACCTAGACATTCTGATTGAGGTTACTTTTAATGTTTTCGATGCGTATTCTTGAGCGATAGCTTCAGCTGCGATTTTGCTTCGATGATAAATCGTCTTAGGCATTGGTGTTGTTTCTTCAGTGATCCAGCATGCTTTATCGGCACTTTGCGAGGCGTGACCGTAAAGCGCGGTGGTACTGGTGAAAACGAAATTCTCCACACCCAATTCCTTGGCGGCTCTGAGAACATTGGCCGTTCCTTCGATGTTGGTTTTTTCGAACTCATAGTCCGAGCGCATTCCAACATGAGGTGCGTGTAGCGCTGCTGCATGAAAGATCGTGTCACAGCCTTCTATTGCACGCCTCAACTTATCGTAGTCAGCAAGATCACCTAGGTGAGATGTGGTGGGACTGTGTGATAAATCATATCCAATTACGTTGCCTTTTTCAGAGAGGAGGCGATGAATAGCGCGCCCAATCCGCCCGGAACTTCCTGTTACAAAATAAGTATTCATATCAAAACTATCTCGCGTTTTCTTGTGTCAATACGAATGAACGAAAGCTGCCTAGAGCAGTTGCTATAACGGTCTAAGAACCTATAGGTTTAAGTGTCTATACTGTTTGAGATTTTTCCGTTTGGTATTTATTTTCATTCTTCGCGATCATTCTTTTCAATAAGGTCGTTTAGCAATTTTTCTAAGGCGGTACTAATTGCGATAACCTCTAAGTAACCTAAGATAATTCGCTCTTCGGCTTTTAAAATTATCTTGGAGTTCTTACCGTTTTCAATGGTGAGATTAAAGCCGGCATTCTCATGGTGATCGGGGTTTGCGCTATTGCCGACGACAACGCTGGTTGATTTTAGGTCTGAGAAGAAGTTGCCATTGACTCTGAATTTGTGCTGGCGCTGATTGCTTTCGATCAGAGTGTGTTCAGTTTTTATGTTTGAAAGAAAGTTTTCCAAATTGGTATTTAGCTCAATTTCTAGCCGAGCTTTCGCTCTTGGCGCTAGCAGATCTAGTAAGGCTGATATCATTGTGATTTCTATCTTTAGCGGTCGAGCAATAGTGTAAGAGTCGCTCGAGTTTCCATTGGGTCGATCACAGCGTCAATTTCTAATACGCTGGCGACTTCTTCTGCTTGCCCACGGCGATATTGGTCGGCAAGTAATTTATCAAACAAGGCTTTTTGATCTTCAGGGTTTGTCATTGCCGATAGCTCTTTGCTAAAGCCTAGTTTGACGGCACCTTCTAAGCCCATCGCGCCAAACTCACCCGTGGGCCACGACAGTGTGCACAATGGCCGCGAAGTGCTTCCTCCAAGCATGGCTTGGGCTCCCAGGCCATAACATTTGCGCAACACCACAGCATAGAACGGCACGCTGATCTGTGCGCCAACGGTAAACATTTCAGCGAGTTTCCTCACCGCGCCCTGAGCTTCATGTTCAGGGCCAACCATAAATCCTGGCGTATCGCAGAGTGAAATAATCGGCAGACCAAACTGATCGCAGAGCGTCATAAATCGAGCAGCTTTTTGCCCAGCATCAACGTCAATGGCGCCGCCAAGATTGGTGCAATCGTTCGCCATTATACCAACGGCTTTGCCACCAACCCGGCCTAAGCTAGTAACGATAGATTTGCCGAAGCCGGAGCGTAATTCTGTGACACTGTCTACATCGCATATACATTCGATAATGGTTCTCACTGCATAAGTTTGGCGCCGATTTTCGGGTAACGCATATTGCAGCTTGCTCTGCTCATTCGCTTGCACTGCTTCTGATACTGGTGTGGCCTGAAAATAGCTAAGTACTTTTAACGCAATGCTCGCGGCATGTTCTTCGTCATCGGCAACAATGTCTACGGTGCCATTGCTAGCTTGAACATCGATTGGGCCGATGTCTGTGGGCTTAAACGAGCCCAAGCCGCCGCCTTCGATCATCGCTGGCCCCGCCATTCCTACCCAAGAAGACTTAGTGGCGATGGTGATGTCAGCTGCTCCAAATAATGCTGCATTTCCGGCAAAATTATAGCCGTTGGCCACCGCAATTCTGGGGACAAAGCCGCTTAAGCCCGCCCATGCGCCGAAGGAGGTACATTGTAGACCTGAGTTTACGGTTGTTATGTCGGTGTCGTTAGGTCGGCCACCGCCGCCCTCTGTAAACATGATGACTGGCAAGCTTTGCTCTTTAGCAATCGCGAGAATTCTATCGAGTTTTTGGTGGTGGAAAAAACCTTGTGTGCCGGCCATCACCGAATAATCGTTGACCACTAAAGCGGTTTTCTGACCATTGATTTTCGCTATGCCTGTGATGATTCCATCAGCAGCGCTGCTTGTCTTTAACTCTTGATAGTCGATCTTCTTACGTTGAGCAGCGACTGCAAATTGCCCGTACTCTTGAAAGTCTTCGGGCGAACAAAGTGCGGCTAAATTTTCTCGAGCGGTTCGGTAGCCTTTTGCATGGCGTTTTTCTCTTGCTACCGTCCGTGAGGAGTCTAAACTAAGTTCTTTACGTTCTTCAAATTGTGCAATTAATGGATGTGGGCGCTCTGCTGATTCTTCAGAGGGAGCTGGAGTTTGGCTAGAGTCAGATTCTCGCTGTTCGATTTCAAACAAGCTCGCTTCTCGCTCTATCGATTCGTTTAATTGCGCATTGACCGTTGATACGATACCGGCGTGATCGGCTTCAATTCTAATCTGAACTTTCATCGACTCCAGAATTGCGAGCAATTGACCTTGCTGTACTTTTTCGCCAACGGTCACTGCTAGGTCAACGACAACGCCGCTTAATGGCGCCTTGATCGAATTTCGCATGGCCTATCTAAGCAGTGTTAAGGTGATCTTGATCAACTCTGCTTGATCTCCATCGCTTAATACATAGAGCGTGTCATCAATACCAACCGAGATATCTCGTAAGCGTCCTTCAATACCCGTGAATACCTTGCCGAGGTCTTTTACCGCGTCGCCTTCAACACTTAAGGCACGTATTGATTGTTCGGCTAGTGCCGTTACGTATAGGCGACCTCGATAGAACGCCATAGACGATGGTGCAATCGACGGTGTCCAATCTACTAAGGGCGCTTGTGTGTTTGGATAGCTGGTGAAAGGCGAGATGCGCGCACCATTGTAATCGCGGCCAATTGTTGCAATAGGCCATCCATAATTTGTGCCAGGCGTGATTAGATTAACTTCATCACCGCCTTGTGGGCCGTGCTCATTTTGATATACGGCATCGCCAATCAGGGCGATGGCTTGATGATTACGGTGCCCGTAAGACCAAATTTCAGGCTTAGCTTTTTCGTTGCCAATAAAAGGGTTGTCCTGAGGCACCGAACCATCACGATTAATGCGAATGATTTTACCTAGATGGCTATCAAGCTTCTGCGCGTGTTCTCGATAATCAAACCCATCGCCAACGGTCAACAAAAGAGTTTTGTCGTTTAGTTGTTCGATTCGGCCGGAGTAATGTTGTGGCGCTCGTTTCAGAGGGGACGCTGTGAAGATCGGGGTAACATTCTCAAGTCTGTAGCTGTCACCAAGTGGGTTGAGCTGTGCCGAGATCAAGCGTATTGCGTTTGCATCAGATGTGCCATGGGCAAAGCTCAAATAGATGCGCTTAGTAGTGTCGAAGTCGGCGTCAATCAAAACGTCAAGCAAACCACCTTGGCCAGCAAAATATACCTCAGGCACGTTGTCTACCGCCTGATCAAGAAGTTTGCCACCTCGAACTACTCTAAGTGTGCCGCCACGTTCGGTGATGAGTATGTCACCGTTTGGCAAATGGGCTGCGGCCCAAGGTTGATTAAGTCCGCTGGCCACGACTTCAGTGCGATAGTCATCTGTTACCACTGGAACATGCTGGGCTGAAACGGTAACGCTCATCACAGTAATCAAGCACCACACGAATATTTGTAATGCTAACTTGATGCTAATTTTCATCTTACTTAATCTCCCTGATTCGTCAATGAGTGAGTGAGCTTAGCGAATACCCATCCGCCAATTGCTCCTGCAAGTCCAAAACTCAAAAAGCCTAAGGTGCTGCGTGTTCCTGCAATACCGCTAACCAGGAGCACTGCTTTCATGACTAGTAAGGTTGCCATTAAGCCAGCGGCACCAGCGACCATATACCAAACAATTCGCTTGCCACCGATATACTTAATGCAAAGTGATCCAATGCTAAACGCGATCACAAAGCAGACCAGAGTCAGTGGTATTAATGAAGGCAGAATTCCGAAATCGTCGATTGTCATCGACAATCGGTCCGAAAAAGGAATTTCAGCGCCTACAGAAATTAGGTCGCTCATGACAAATTGACTCGAAAATACTGAGCCAAGCAGAGCCGTTGTTAAGCTCGCCACTAATAGAGCGATTAATCCGCGAAAAAAATTAGTCATTGTGATGTCTCACTCTATTGTGGAATGTCATTTGTTAAATTGAAACGCTTATGCAGGCTTTCTGAACTTAAGCGTCATACGGCTAGATTCGCCAATGGCCTGCATTGCGGCACGCTTTTCTGGGTCATCTTTAGAACCACTTAAGCTCGGAGGTAGGCGCCAAACAAAATCACCAGTCGTAGCTTGATCTTTCGGGTTCTCATTGATGTTGCTCTCGCCTACAAACTCAAAGCCAGCATCTTGCATTTTTGCGATAACAAAGCTTTTCTTTAAATAGCCATTGCTGCCATTGGCCCACGAGTCATCGCGATCTTCAAGCGCTTGGTGTTGAACAATGCCAACGATGCCACCGGGTTTGAGAATTTGATAGGTATCTCTAAGAGCGCTACCAAGAAATCCGCCCTTATCGTCAAACCGTGCTAGGTTGTGCATAGCGCGAATGTACAAGACCGCGTCTGCTGTTTCGATCATTGAATCAGGCATTTCATCGAATTGAAACGCACTTACTGAGGCACTGGCGTCGGTGCGCCATTCATTGGCTTGGGCGGTCCAAGTTGATACCCATGTTTTTTTCGCTTCGATGCGCTCAGGCGTCATGAAACCAAAATTGGGCCAGAGTTTTTGTGAGTAGTCTACACCTATTAACTGACCGTTCTCGCCGAGATAGGGTAGTAGAATTTTCGAGTACCAGCCGCCACCTGGCAATGCTTCGACAACGGTCATGCCTGGTTGCACGCCAAAAAATTCCAGCGTTGGACCTGGGTTACGTGATGCAAAGCGCATTTGGTTTTTCTCACTTTGAGATGAAAGAGCCGCTTTCAGGGCTAGATTCTCTATAGCAACTGGCGCGACGCTTTGCGAGCTTACGGTAGTGCATGCACTCGCAAGCGCGAACAAGCTTAATACGAAAGCACTTTTCATGCTCTTTTTGGGGATGGATAAATGTTTCATAAGAGGCCTTTGATGGTTAGAGCTGTTGTTTTGTATAGTGTTTGTAGGTATGGCTAAATTACTGAACAAGTGTTGCAGTCTAGCAATTGAAAATCAAGGAGGCATCAAGCTGACAACGAATTTCAAGGAACAATAGTTTTGCCTGATCGTTGCCTAAAAGCGAGAAGCGGTGGGGTGTTAGAATGCTATTTCTAATTAGGGGGCAGATTCTAAAGTGGCTCAGTATGATGGGATCATTGAAATTAACTTGAAACTTTGGAGGCCGATCATGGCTACTAAACCTGTAAGCAAAAAAGCACCAGCTAAGAAGACATCTGCAAAAGCGGTATCGAAAGCGAAGAAAGAAGTAATTGAAGCGGTAGACGCAGTTGAAGATGCAGTAGAAGCAACGGCCGATTCAATTGTTGCTAAAGTAAGCAAAAATATCTCAGCCGCGCAGAACGTTGCTAAGCAACTTTGGTTCGCAAACCTTGGTGTTGCTGGCCGCACTTACGAAGAAGCTGTTTCTTTGGTAAACAAAGCAAATGACGAAATTCAAACTCGTTACACAAAATTGAACAAAGAAAGCCAAGAGCTAGTTACTGATTTAGTTTCTCGCGGTGAGAAAGTTCAAGACGAAGCAGAAAGTCGTTTGAAAGAAGGTCGTGCAACCGTTGAAGAGCAAATCGAAGCCGCTAAAGAGCGCTTTGTAGGCTTGACCTCAGTGGTAGACATTCCTGCACGTTTGCAAGATCTTTCTAAGAAGCTTGAGTCTTTGAGTAAAGATCTTAAGAAATCAGCTTAGTCTGAGTTCTTAAAAGCAGTATCGAAAGGCCCTCATTTGAGGGCCTTTTTTGTTATCGAGTTGTGCCTTTTTGAGACAAGGCTTGATCTTTGACGAGGTGACTTCGTCAGATATATACAAGCTTTGTTTATAGCTAAGTTGCGTCTCCTTTTCGTAGTGACATCGTTGATTCTCAGGCTGATTATTCAATCTATTGAAAAGTTCGCAATTAGGTGAGAGTAGGTGAGTGGGTGTTGTGATGAATACCTCCCACCCTCTTTGACAACCAGTGGTTATTTTTGGAGGATGGAGGTCTACTAAAACTTAAAAGGTATTCATCATGAGTAATATTACATTAATTGGTATCGATATCGCTAAATCTGTT
>CAKZRZ010000035.1 GCA_937918955.1 uncultured Arenicella sp. | reverse complement strand
CGCTGGAATAATGACCTCGATTTCTTCCATGCCAAGATGTCCGCCTTCACCTGCATGTGGATTTAGGCCACACACCAGCAATTTTGGTCGCGTAATGCCGTACTTGGTTTTCATGTCTTTATTAACAATCTGGCAAATCTCGATCACCAACTCTTTGGTGATCGCCGCGCTGACATCTTTAAGAGGTAAATGGGTTGTGACCAATGCCACTCGCAATTGTGACGTCGCCAAGAGCATCACTGGCTTAGCGCCACCTGTGCGCTCAGCCAAGTATTCAGTGTGGCCCGAGAAGGCAAGGCCTGAATCGTTGATCACGCCTTTATGCAGAGGGCCCGTAACCATTGCCGCGAATTCGCCATTGATGCAGCCATCTATTGCCTTATTAAGCATCGACATTACACCGCTAACATTCGTTGTGTCAGCTTTTCCGCAACAATCGATGTTGGCAATGGGGCTGTGTAAAATCGCTAAATTTTGAGGAAGCTCGAGGCCTAATTGTTGAGCTCTCGTCTGAATTAAGCGCTGATCACCAATGACAATAATGTCATCTAAGGCTTCAGATTGCGCTAGCTTGATTATCAGTTCGGCGCCAATGCCCGCGGGTTCCCCCACGGTGTAGGCGATCTTCTTAGATGTTGCTGAGTTTGTCATTGCGAGATTATAGCGCGCTTAGCAAGCGTTCGCTGCCTTGCTTATGGTTCGGCTGAGTGTTTTTACCTCGTTAGAACTCGCAGTGTTTGATAGAATCCAATCTTTACTCATCACCAACCTTTCGATCTGATTCATTAATATGGCGCAAAAACCTCTGCATATCGTTATTCTCGCTGCTGGCAAAGGCAGTCGTATGCGCTCCAATCTGCCTAAAGTATTGCATCAAGTTGCCGGTAAAAGCTTACTTGGGCACGTAATTGATAGCTCATTAGAGCTTAAGCCTTCTCAGATTCACGTTGTAATTGGGCATGGCAAAGATCAAGTGATCGAGGCATTTGAATCTCACGCGAGTGTTGATCGTTTTAACTGGGTAGAGCAAACCGAGCAACTCGGTACGGGCCATGCGGTGTCACAAGCGCTGCCAGCGATACCTGAAAACGCTAATGTATTGATGCTCACTGCTGATGTGCCATTGATTAAGGCGACAACACTTAGAGCAATGGTCGAGGCTATGAACTCGTCGCCATTAGCTTTGTTGACGGCGATTGTTGACGACCCCTTTGGTTTGGGGCGCATCACTCGAGATGATACGAATGCGGTGACAGGCATTGTCGAACAAAAAGACGCTAGCGTTGAGCAGCAGCGAATTCAAGAGATCAATTCAGGCATCATCTGCGCGCACCGAGATCAGCTTGGCGATTGGCTTGAGCAGATTGATAATAATAATGCGCAAAAAGAATTTTATTTAACTGATGTTGTGTCTCTCGCGTATCAGGCTGGCAATCCAATTGCGGCATTGCATCCGCAGGAAAATTCAGAAGTTAATGGCATCAATAGTCGCGTACAATTGGCCGAAGTTGAATGCTTATATCGGTATGCTCAAGCGGTTCGTTTAATGGAGTCGGGTGTTACCGTGTTAGACCCGCATAGGCTTGATATTCGTGGTGACGTAGAAATTGCTCAAGACACCATTATTGATGTAAATGTTGTTATTCAAGGCCCAACTAAGATCGGCTCTGGCGTTTACATTGCACCAAATTGTGTGATCACCGAAAGTGTTTTGGCCGACAATGTAACAGTGCACCCGAATACTGTGATCGAGCACTCTGAGCTTGGCTCAGGTGTCAACGTTGGCCCCTTTGCAAGACTGCGCCCTGGAACTAAGTTGGCACAAGACGTTAAGATCGGCAATTTTGTCGAAACTAAGAATGCGCAATTAGACGAAGGCGCAAAAGTAAATCATTTAAGTTATGTTGGCGACGCAACGGTTGGCAGCAACACTAATATTGGCGCAGGCGTTATCACCTGTAATTACGACGGCGCCAATAAACATAAAACAACCATCGGTAAAGATGTATTTGTTGGTTCTGATAGCCAGTTGGTGGCACCTGTCGAGATTAAAGACGGCGCAACCATTGGTGCAGGTTCAACAATTACGGCAACGGTCGAGGCGAACAAGCTTGCGATTAGCCGAGGTAAACAAAGGCAAATTGATGGCTGGAAGCGACCGACTAAGGCACGCTAGTTAGACGATTTTTAGTATTGAAGGAAACACCATGTGTGGAATTGTAGGCGCGGTTGCGAACCGTGATATCACCTCAACGTTAATCGATGGCCTTAAACGGCTTGAATATCGAGGTTACGATTCAGCCGGTTTGGCGGTTGTAGACTCTCAAAATGAATTAGATTTGCGCCGAAGTGTCGGCCGTGTTGCCAGCCTTGAAGGCTTATGCGACACGGTTTCTGGCATGACAGGTGTGGCACATACCCGCTGGGCAACGCATGGCCGTCCAGCTGAAAATAATGCGCACCCTCATACCAGCTCATCGCAAGTGGCCGTAGTGCATAACGGTATTATCGAAAATCATAACGAATTAAGGGCGCTGCAAAAAGAGCAAGGCTTCCCGTTTAGCTCCGAGACCGATACCGAAGTAATCGTGCATCAAATCGACTGGCATATGCAGCAAGGCAAGGGGCTTCTCGAAGCGGTACAAACTACTGTAAAGGAGCTTAACGGAGCTTATGGCTTAGGCGTTGTTTCAAAACATGAGCCTGATTTATTGATCGCGGCACGAAGTGGTTCACCGCTGTTAATTGGCCTTGGCGACAATGAGAATTTCATTGCGTCAGATATGTCGGCACTTATCCCAGTATCGCAAAAATACATGGTGCTAGAAGATGGTGACATTGCGAAAATCACCAGTGATTCCGTTGAGATCTTTGATCAAACAGGCGCAGCTGTAGAACGCGAAGTGTTAGTGAGCACCTTAAGTGACGAAGAAACCGAGCTCGGTGGCTTTTCTCACTACATGAAAAAAGAAATTCACGAGCAGACTCGTGCCATCACCGAAACTCTTGAAGGCCGTTTAGGCGCCGACAGTGTATTGGAATTACCGTTTGGCGATGATGCGCGTGAGATATTCGACAAAACCAAAGAAATCAAAATCATCGCTTGCGGTACCAGCTACAACGCAGCCAGTGTTGCGCGGTATTGGTTTGAAGAGTTTGGCATTAAGTGTGATGTGGAAATTGCCAGTGAATACCGGTATCGCAAGCACGTGGTCAATGAAGGCACCTTATTTGTCACAATTTCGCAATCGGGCGAAACCTTAGACACCATGGCAGCCTTGGAAATGGCGAAAACACTCGGTTACACCAATACTCTCTGTATTTGTAACGTACCCGAGAGTTCTCTAGTTCGAGCAAGCGACCTAACCATTTTTACTCACGCTGGGCGAGAGATTGGTGTGGCGTCAACCAAGGCCTTTACCACGCAATTAGTTACCTTGTTAATGCTGGCTATTTGCTTGCGTCGTCGCCGAATTGGCGATGGTCGCAGTATAGATGCAATGGAAGCCGAGATTGTTCAAGAGCTCAGAACTCTGCCTCAGCAGATTGAAAATGCCTTGGATTTAGAAGACGATATCATCGCCATGTCGAAGCACTTCGCTGACAAGCATCACACTTTGTTCCTAGGTCGCGGCGCGCATTACCCTATTGCGGTTGAAGGTGCGCTAAAGCTTAAAGAGATTTCCTACATTCATGCTGAAGCCTACGCAGCAGGTGAGTTAAAGCATGGTCCATTGGCCCTGATTGATGAAGACATGCCTGTTGTCGCCGTGGCACCGAATGATGAATTGCTTGAAAAGCTAAAGTCGAATCTTGAAGAAGTGCGCGCTCGAGGCGGCAAGTTGTATGTATTTGCCGATGCAAATTCGGGCTTAGAGTCTGACGATGAAACTATGGTGTTGAAAGTGGCCCCGGTGAACAATTACATTGCACCAGTGATTTATACCATCCCACTTCAGCTATTGTCATACCATGTGGCTTTGCTAAAGGGCACCGACATTGATAAGCC
>CAKZRZ010000034.1 GCA_937918955.1 uncultured Arenicella sp. | reverse complement strand
ACCGATGTTGCCAACCTGTATGGTGTTCAAAAAAGTGAGAGATTGGCCAATATCAGAGTATTGCTTGGCGGCGATCTCACCAAGCGCGAACACTTTTTGCGTGCCCGAGTCTTCACGATTAATATCAATACAACGCTCTAGTAAATCATTTTGTGCAGCGTTTCTCTGATCTAAATCTCGTAAAGATTCGCAGACCGAAACCAAACTGGTGGCAACAGCCGATTCAGCGTTTCTACCGACAAGTTCAGGCGGTTGGTCAAACGTGAGAGGAGCGTCGCGTTCTCTCTGTTCTTGGGCTGCCGCCTCGGCTGCGGCAATCGCAGCAAGCTCCTCTTCAGTTGGCCCTTGAGGTTCTTGGGGTACTTGAGGTTCTTGAATTTGTTGGGGCTCCTCAATTTCGGCAGTTTGATCTTCCGGCTCAGGTGCTTGGAGTGCGGCAATTTCCTCATCATTCAATGGAATCTGACATTCGACAACAACGCCAGTATCGCCCACCGGCCCTCCACCTATCACGGTACCGACAGTGCCACCGCTCTGCATTGCACGACACACGTTACTTGCCTCAATCACCAATCGCCGTCCTTCAGCTGTCTGGGTCGGCGGCGTACCAGGCACAGCGTCGCTGATCATGCCCATAAAATCACACCGAATTGAAGTATCGTTACTCGAAACTAAATCAAATGTTGAAGGACAGGTGGTAGTCATTGCCATTGCCGATGGACTAACCATCATAATGAGTATGACAAGCAGCGAAGCGGCAGCAGAGGTTCGGGCCTTAGTTTGCTGCAGACACTCAATTGCAGCGCGTTCGCGACACTGATCATCAGTGCGCAATCGTTGTTGGAACGGGGTCATTGGTAGGGTTCCCATTTTGTCGCTCTTCAGCATGGCACCCAATTGCCTGCTGATGAACCAATGCACGTAAATCACTCTTTAGGCGAGCATATTTAGTGCTATTAACCGCTACTACCCAATAGCGACAGTTAATAAGCTGATTAAGCGAACCGAAAAAGCCTCGTTTTGATCAGCGCTGCTTCCAGTGCCTCAAAAGCAATATTGTAGGGATATCGCCTATTCTCACAGAAACCAGTGTGTCAGACATCGATCTATTCGTTCGAACTGACCTATACATTTTAACGACCGAAAACCAAAAAAGTTTTCACTTTTTTACATTTCTCAGTAATTAGATTGTAAAACAAACCTACGCACACTTCATCATGATTCTCGTTCATGGCCGACTGTATTGCTAACTCCATAATATATCTCAATCAGATACCAAACGTTTCGGCGCGAAATAAAACTCCCCTCCCTGGTGCCCGCCCGCTGCCAACGGTGCGTATCTCGGTACTTGTTGAACATTATCCTGGGTTGCAATGGCCACTGAGTGGGCTACCTGTGTCGCTAATGAATCGGCGTCTAGCAATTCGTCATTATCTCTTAATACATTTAACAAGGCCTTGGCAAATACCGAGTGTTTGCTATTGTCGAGTGAATCGATAACGGGCTGCAAACCACCAGATGACAGGGCTACTCGGGTCATGACCTTAACATCTTCATTCAAACGGAGCGCTTTTTTCTCAGCCGACAAACCGCTTCTAAGAGTGACAATGCCGGACCTCATCAACGAACCCGAATAGCAAGAATCAGCAATAACCATTACATTGCGTGCCGTCATCGCACGAATTTGATCTGTTATGCTCGCATTTGATATCCAACGCACGGCGCTGTCGGCCGATCCATCGACCGGCACCCAATATCCTTGGTCATTCTCGGGGTCCACCAACCCATGGCCTGCGTAGTAAACCAAAAGGTTATCTTTGCTGGTGAGCTTCTTTCGCATTTCCTCGAGTGCCGTTAACATCGTATCTCGATCAGCGTTTAACTCTAGGCGCACATCGAAGCCATACTGTTTCTCAAGCACCTCGGCAACCGCGGATGCATCATTCAGAGCTGTATCCAGAGGCTCCCAGCCTTTTTGCATATCGTAGGAATTATTCCCAATAACCAATGCATGATAGCGACCAAATTCGAAGTTCTTTTTAGTAAGTGAGCCAGCGCCAGATAAGACAACATTCAGGTCACTTGAGGGTACCAAGCTAATATCAGTGCTTGAACGATTACCTGTTTTATCAATGATGGTTAGCGCTAATTCGATTACTTCGTTGCCAACGTCTAGAGATTTCAAAAACAGTCCATTAGCGTCTAGTTGATATTTATCACCATTGATTTCAAAACTCTCAACATTAGCAAAATTTTCAACAGCTCCGACTAAATTAACAATCGATCCAGCCGGCACACGAGACACTGTTTTATCTTTAACAGCACTAAAACTCGGCCATTTTAGTGCAACCTTAGGCGCACCACTCGGTGCTATTGACGCTAACTTTTGCTGGGTTTGCGCTAAATCGCCTAAAGCACTATCGAGCTGCCTCTGTAATCGAGCATTACGTTCAGATTCACCACTAAGCTCAACTTCTGCGACCTTGATACTTTTCTCAATTGACGCTCGGTCTTGCGCCTGCTGAGCCTGCTCTAAATCTTGTGTCAGCCGTTCTAACTCTTTTTGAAGCTTGGCACGTGTTTGATTCGAGCGTTTTAGATCAGACTCTAACACCTGCGATCTACGTTCTATTGACTGTAACCGACGTCGCTGCTTTTGCAATTCTTGCTCGAGTTGCTCAATCCGTTGCAGGTCGCCTTGCCGAATATTTTCAAATACAGATGCGTAAGCTATCTCGTCATCTTCGAGACCCGATGCTTGACGATACAAATTCATCGCCTTAACAAGGTCTTTAGGCACACCTAAACCGATTTCAT
Organism: uncultured Arenicella sp.; assembly: GCA_937918955.1. Classification (GTDB taxonomy): domain Bacteria; phylum Pseudomonadota; class Gammaproteobacteria; order Arenicellales; family Arenicellaceae; genus Arenicella. The sequence goes on along the minus strand of CAKZRZ010000034.1, from coordinate 15,908 downwards.
ACAAACGGCCGAGGCTCATTTTTGCGGGAGCATAATCTTGCTTAACAGCACGTTTATACCAAAGTACCGCAGATTCATAATCAGGCTCACCACCACTGCCCTTTTCATAAATTTCACCGACAAAAAACTGCGCTTTCGGATCTCCCTGAGACGCCGACTGTTGCCAAACATTTAGTGATGAGGCAATGGTAGTCCGATCGAACTGTACGTAATCGCCGCCTCGAATCTCGCAATCATTCGCCGACGTTTTTTTAGGCTGCTTTCGCGCGATGTAGGTACGATTTATACCCAGCTTTCTGACTTTGCCAGGCAACAAACAATCTACAATCAAATTTTGATTGCTGGTCAAATTGCTGGCTGAGGCCTCAACCGTATTTAGTCCTGTCAAAAAAGCTAATAAAAAAGTACAGAATCTAAAGACTTTGGGTTTCACCACTCGGCACTCTTTACTTTGAATGAGGCCATATTTGAAATCGGAAATTGAAATGCGCATCCAAGATCTTTACTGCACCAACGTGGTAATTTCAACACGTCGATTAATGCCGTCGGCTGGTTTACTTGGGTCATATAGCTGCGATTCGCCTTTACCATTTAACTTTAAACGCTCAACTTTTACCCCGTAGGCCTGGTATAAATGTTGGCCCACACTTAGAGCACGCCGGCGTGATAAGTCCATATTGTAATTTTCTGACCCGGTGGCATCGGTGTGTCCGTCGATTTTGAAACTAAAACTCTGCAACTGTTCCGAATTTAAAGCCTCACCTAATGGTTTAAGCTGAGCGATAGCTTGCTCACTTAAGCGATCAGAATCATAGGCAAAGGTAATGCCCATTGCGATAGATGGCGCTTTAGGCGGCTCTGCTGCAGGCTCGACATTGTTAAAACGAATGCCGCGTGTTTTATAACGAGGTTTGGGTTTGAGCGCTTTTATAAAGTCTTCAGCAGACTCGGAATCAACATAAGTGGCCTGATCTAAGCGGTCGGATGCCGAGACATCTTGCGCAAATGCAATTGGCGTTGTCACTAGAGCAAACGCACCAAATGATGCCGATAAATGTACTCTCATTGCAGTAAATGTCATCTCTATTCTCCTGTATAAATACAAAATGTTTCTCCGAACTGATACAACAGCATTTCCTGGTCTCCGCTGTTGAAAGTCGCCGTGCTTGCCGATTTATTTTGAGGTTTCCAGCCGCGGTCGCTCGAGATAAGCTGGCCTTCTTGCCAACAGCGAAGTAACAGCTCACGGTCAAAATCAGCAACCTGATTCGCTGCTTTGCGCGCACTTACGGTTTTCGCAGTTGAGTTGGCTCGGGCCAGATCCTCATCGAAGTTCGAGTACTTCACATCAGCTGTTGCGGCTACGCAAACAAGCGAAAACATTATTGAAATCAAGCCTCGGCTTAGTTGTCTATTGTTCATGTCTATCCTCATCTAAATTTTCCTAGGCTCTCTATTGGCCTTGATTCAGTAGCTGAAACTGTGCATAGCCGAAGCGGCCTTTGCTTGCTTTAGCGTAGGCTTGCGCTAAAATTTGCGGCGTTTCAATTGTAATAGGCGCGAAGTCTTTAAGCTGAAATTTACTCGGCAAGTTTTTTTCGATATCACTTTCGGTTACAAAACAATGAATTGTTTCTGGCGATTCGGGTACTAAAAACGAGAACGCTTTGTCATTTGGCAAAATTAGAGCTTGGTCCAAACTCAGATAGTTCGTATCTGAAAAGCGGTTGGGATAAATCTTGGCAATCGCTCTTCCTTGTTGAAAATAGCAGCTTACATGGCCATCACTATCGGCTTGGATACCTAAGCGAATTTCGTCACCACTCGACAAACTCGCTAATGGTCGATCGCTAACAATGGCAACGCCAATTGTAGGTTGTTGAATTGAAGCTTCAGTCGTTTCCTGATCAGAACTTTTAGCTCCGGATGTCTCATGATTATCCTTAATTTCACCTCTACTTGCCTCTGCCTGCTGAGCCAGCTCCAGGAGACTTGGATCAACTAAAGAAGCATCTGCTGTGGTCGTAGGATTGTCTTTTTCTAATTCTTTTTGAACATAAGCCAACTTACTTGGCGCAACACTGATCGGCGTTTGATTTAAAAATGCCGAATAAAAAGCGAGGTCAATGTTAGTGTTAATAGGCAAACTAAGTTGTTGCTTTAAGGCTACAATACCCTGCAAATACTCTTGAGTGATCGACTCATCAATCGGGCCGTTATACAGGCCTCTCAAATAAAGCTGAATTTTAAGTGTTTTATGCAGAATATTAGTGCTCGAGAGCTGATAAAACCAGTCTGATACCTCATTGGCGATATCCGGATGCGTAGGCGCCATACCAAGACACTTCCAGTAGGGTATTTTTACTAACTTACCTACTAATTCGATGGTCGAAAGCTCAATCAGGCCTCTCAACCCTTGGCCGACGGCATCTTTAGAGTCTTTAGAAAAACTATAGCTTACGCCCGTTTTACTTATGCCCGCATCATAACTACTCGCTGAACCTTTATTGAATAACGCCACCGTGTTTCGCGTATTAACGCCAGGTAAAATAGCTAAGTTATGAGTGGTTACTACGCTCAAATCAACCGACATAAAGGTCACTGAATTGCTGCTTGAGCGGCCGCCGCCAGCACCAATAACAGAACCGTCGTTACTGCCGGCGAACTCACCGCTGGCATCGGCCTGAGCCTTATAGATTCCGTCATCAAATTGTGAGATTGAGCCAATGATGTCAAAGGCGGGAACATTCTGATAGGCCCCGCGCTTGCCCGATTCATTCAAAAAAGAAATCAGATTGCCAGAGTCCGCTCCGTAGGTTACCAATCTCAATGCACCGCTTCGCTTAGTCATGTCGGAGATCGCACTAATCACCATTTGACGCGTACCAGCGTCGACTTTTTTGGTTTTATCTTTGAGGTCTTCGACTAATAATACGTAATCGCCGCGGGCGATGCCGAAGGACAAGAACAGGCCATCCATGCAGCGCAAGCTTTCATTAAAGTCTGTGATATTGCGAACCGGCAATGCCGCCGGGCCTTTGCGCACGCGCTCAGCGTTAATCTCCACGTCTTTAGCAACCTGAGAGGTAACGCAAGCAGACAGAGAAGCACTGAGTAACGTACAGTAAAATAATCTTTGTAGGGTCGATTTCATACTGTTAGTTTTTCTATTTTTAACTAGCTGGGTAAGGCTAGCATCCTTCAGGAACGTTAATTACGTCGCCAACGATGAACACGTCAATCGGTTGAACTGACTGACCTGGTCTTGGACTTTCAACGTTGCCGATTTCGATGTTGCCGCAATCGGCGTTGTTCTCGTCGAACGCGTCGTCACGCTTATCGCCGAGCTCGATGTAGCTGTCTAAATCAATGTTCTGACGATTTTTTGACGCTAACCGAGACAGTTTCAAACGTTGCTCAGCGGTAAAGTCAGTGCCAATTGGCGTTGCTGACTGAGCTAGGCTTATAAACGATCCTGATAGAGCGAATATAGTACCTAGAATTGCAGGCTTAGCAAGCGCATGTATTTTAATTATCGTTCTCATTGTAAATTCTCCTGTTAGATCGGCCGAGAGTTGAAACTAATCAATGATTGAGCCGATGATCACTTCTGATTTTTTACGACGACCGTTAACGATATTGCCGGTCACTGTGACGTTATTTTCAACGTCGTAGTTCAGGTTGGCATTCAAAACCGCGCCAACTAGCACCTTGCCCTTTTTGGATCGATTAACAACGTTCCCTGTAACGGTCGTATTTAGTGCTACATTCGAACCGATATTTGAGTTCACAACTCCGCCGATAATGGTCAGTGCTTTCTTTTTCTTAGAGTAAACGTTGCCGCCAACATATGTGTTCAAGCTTGCATTGCCGTCGATGGTCGAGTTAGTCACGCCACCAATTGTCATATGCGACTTCTTACCTTTGATGGTCGCACCATTACCAAGGTAGGTGTTCATCGCAAGGTTACCATTGATCGTCGAGTTGCTTACAGAGCTGACATTCATGTACGACTTCTTACCACGGTTGGTGAGATTGCCGTTAATGTTAGACACAATGCTGGCGTCTCCAGCAATTGAAGACCTATCGACAGAGTTCACAAGGATAGTGGACTTTTTGCCTCTTGCGTAAGCGCTGCCTGAAAAATTAGTCGCCATGCTTAGGTTCCCGTCGATCGTTGAATTAGTAATCGACGCAACTTTTAGACTTGCTTTCTTTCCTTTATTTGTAACGTTGCCGGAAACCGCATTAGCGATTGAAACGTTGCCATTGATGTTCGATCCCTCGACGCTTGCCACTGATGTATGACCCTTTTTCCCAAGGCTAGAAACACCGCCAATTACGTTATTCGCCATCGTCAGTTCTCCGTCGATATTCGAACGTGAAATAGAGGCTACCGTTGTTACCGACTTTTTACCCTTTGAGTAAACACTTGATGAAACCGAGTTGTTGATTTGTGCGTCACCGTCAATGCGTGACCGTGATACGGAGTTAACGTTCAGATCCGCTTTCTTTGCCCGGTTACGAATCGAACCCGCAAAGACATTATTGATCTCTACATCGCCATTAATGGTGCTTCGATTAACGCTGCCTAAGGCGACAACGCCCTTTTTCTTTTTGTTTACGACCGAACCCGCAGCCATACTGTTAAGCTCTAGATCACCGTTAATGGTAGATCGACTCACCGAGTTGACGATCGTTTCAGCTTTTTTACGATTGCTATGCGCTTGACCAACAAACACTGAATTTGTTTCTAGATTGCCGTTGACCGCAGAACGATTTAGCGAATTAAGCGTCACAATGGCTTTCTTCTCAGTGTTATTAACTGAACCTACCACCACATTATTAAGCTTAGCTGAGCCATTAATACGAGAGCGATTAATCGTATTTATGTTTGTTTCAGCCTTTTTAGCTCGATTGTTGATGGTTCCGATCATGGTGTTATTAGCCGTTAAATTATCGTTTACAGTACTATTAACGATCGAATTCACATTTAGTTTGGATTTTTTCTCTTTTGCTGAAATATTTCCGACTATGGTGCTAGTGAGTTCGGTATTGGCATTGACTTTAGAACGTACGATAGAAGCTGTATTTGATTCAGATTTCTTGTCACGCTTGGAAATACTGCCAACTAAGGTAGAGTCAATTTGAGTATCGCCAGAAATTCTAGATGATTTAACCGACGCATGGTTCATGGTGTTATTAGCGCCCACTTTGCGAGTGCGATGATTGATGTTGCCCACCACCGATGAATCAAGTTCTAAAGCACCGCTCACCCTAGAATTGACAACCGAACCAACGTTAGTCTCCGCACGTGTCGCAATGCCTGAGGTATTCGCATACACCGACCCGGTGATCGAATTGTTCAAGGTCGCGCGTCCATTAACGTTAGAACTCTTAACACTGCCAACATGAAGCCGCGAACGACCAGCGAAGCCTTTCTTTCTATTACGCACTTCACCGTCGATAGATGTATTTAGTTCAACGGTATTGACGCTAGACTTAACCACTGACCCTAGCGCCATTTCAGCCTTAGAGATTGCTGATTTTGATTCATTGATGATACTGCCACTGCCCGACGAGTTAATCGTCACATCGCCACTTACCCTAGACTTGGTGACCGAGCTCACGTTTGAATCGGCTTTACTTAAAAAGCCATTGCCAGTGTTAACAACTTGACCGGCCAATTGAGCGTTCAAAGTCGCGTCACCTTGAATAGAACTCTTCTTGACTGCATTGGCCACTAGTGTGGCATCGACCAGTGCGCCACCCGCACGATTTCGTACTGAGTTAATTTCAGTATTAACTTTCAAATCGCCACCAATCGAGCTCTTTTTAGCGCCACTGACAATTGCGTTTGCATTACCTAAGAAACCATCGGCGGCATTCTTAACTTCTCCATTAACTTGCGTGCTGATTTGAGCATCACCGCCAACCGACGTCTTTCGCAAACCGCCTAAGCCTAGCTCGCTCAAGGCTAGCGCTCCAGCGGCTCGATTGGTAACTTTGCCATTCAGCTCTGTGTTTATACTTAAATCACCTTTTACTTTGGTACGTTTAGTTGCTGACCCAATATGCGAATTAGCGACTGCCAATGCACCGTAAGCGCCGTTTAGTACTTTGTCGTCCACTTTGGTGTTGATGAGAGTCTTGCCCCCAATACTCGATTTTTCAAGGCCGCCTAGATTTAGATCGGACTTCACCAGCACGCCTGCGGCGATATTGGTAACTTCTTCATTAACTTGCGTATTGATTTCAACATCGCCCTTGGTATTACTTCGAACCACTGAACCAACATTCATATTGGCGTTAGTAAGTGCGACAGCGGCGACATTAACCAAGTCATCATTGAACTCTGAATTGATTTGCACATCACCATCAATTTTTGACTTACGTACACTCGACGCATTTAATGAGGCAATTGCGAGTGCACCCGCAGCAACATTATCGATTGACTTCTCCGTGGACGAATCTATTGTTACATCGCCTTTGAGTTTTGATGACACCACCGAATCCACCGTGCTCGACGCTGACGCAATGGCGCCCACCGCGGTATTTACCAAAGCGCCCCCGACGTCGCTGCGAATAGTAATGTCGCCGGACGATTTGGTGCGTGTAACAGAGGCCACATTATTGCTCGCCAATGTTCCTAGCCCCAATGCCACGTTTACCAGCGCGCCATCTATCTCAGAATCAATATCAATATCTCCCGCGATTTTTGAACGATCAAGTGAGGCTGCGTTTAGCTTAGCAACCGACACCACTCCACCACCGACATTAACCACCGCACCTTTGGCATGAGACTTAACGCTTAAATCACCACCCACTTTTGACGCGAATGCTGAACCGTTATTTGCCACCGCCAATGCGCCCATTCCTCCCGCAACATTAGTAAAGGCACCATCAATTTCGGTTTCTATCTCTGCATCACCACCGATGTCAGTTCGCGATAATGAACCCGTATTAGCGATTGCCACGGCAACAACACCACCAGCTACGTTAACTACGGCTCCATTGACCTCACTTTTAAGATTTAAATCTCCTCCGGTCTTCGCTCGACTCGTTGAACTGCTATTTAGCTGCGCATAAGTTCCCATTCCGCCAGCAATATTAGTCACAGCGCCATTTAACTTTGCATCAATAGATGCATCTCCGCCGACCTCAGTGCGGGTCAATGAGGCAGAGTTTGCAGCAGCAACTGCGACCATGCCACCAGCGACATTTACCACAGCACCGCGAATTTCCGTATCAACATCGGTTTCGCCCGCTATCTTGGTTCGCACAATCGAACCTGAATTTAGGTCCGCGCCTGCCCCCATGCCGCCAGCGACATTCACGACCGCGCCAACGGTCTTAGTGTTTAATCTAGCATCGCCACCAAGTTTAGAACCATTAGTAATAGACCCCGAGCTAATCTTTGCGGCGGCTACCTGCCCAGCCGCAACATTCGCGACCGCGCCAGTAAGTTCACTATTCATTTGCAGTGCGCCATTAATCTCTGAATTAGCAATACTGCCGCTGTTCATGTGGGCTACCGTCCCCATTCCAGCCGCCACATTGGCCACTCCACCAACCAACTTAGATTTAATATCAGCGCTGCCATTGATTTCAGAGTTGTTAACAATTGAACCTGAGCGAGCGAGCGCAACACCCAATTGCCCCGCCGCAACGTTCGCGATACCCCCAGTTAACTGCGAATCAATAACAACTTTACCGTTCACATCAGAATCTCCGACTGAGCTCACTTTTAGCAATGCTGCTGTGCCGGTACCAGCGGCGATATTTGCAATGCCACCGGTGACTTTTTCTTTAATATTAAGACTGCCATTAATGTTTGAACCATTACTAACCGAGCTAATTTCGGCCTTAGCTACGCTTAACTGTCCAGCTGCCAAATTGACCGCGCCACCGGTGAGGTCAATCTCAATATTGGCGTTGCCATCTACGCTCGAGCCTCCAATCACAGAGTTGATATTCATGTCGGCAACAGTTAATTGGCTTACCGCTAAATTTGCGGTACCGCCTGTAATGTCAGATTTAAGGCGCACTGTGCCATCAACTTCTGAGCGCTTAACGCTATCAAGTGAGCTTTGCGCATAGCTCATTTGTCCCGCGGTAAGGTTGACCAGCCCACCAGTCAAATTGGTATCGGTAATCACCTTACCACCCACCTTCGATTTTTTTATTGTGCTTACATTTGCCTCAGCAATACTCATTTGCCCGATCGCCATATTCACCGAGCCACCGGTGATATCGACATTAATATCAGCATCATTCACTTGCGATTTAGAAATAGTAGCGACGCGCTGTTTTGCCAAAGTCTGCTGCGCAAGGCTCATATTAATGTTGCCGCCGGTAACGCTGGCTTTAATTTCGACCTCGCCATTGATCTGAGATTTCTCGGCCAATGCGAACGAGCTTGCGGTGTATGCAAGAACAAAGCAGGCAATATGTGACATAGATGGTTTCATTGCTAATACCTTTTGGGCTCAAGGTTAGTAAAGGGTTCTCGAGTGTTAAGCCACTTGCTTGAGTAGGGGTCAGCAAGTCGACGAGAAATGTAAAAGCGCGGCTAGGAAATGCCAGTGCTAGTTTTTAATCTAGCGCCCATGCTTTTAATGGGCTTATAAAAACACTCGGCGCCTTGCAATAACACTGACTAAAAACAGTTTAAGGTGTTATTGCAAACGCCGAGTTTATGGCTAACTTACTCGACGGCGCCGAAGCTAGCGTCTGCAACCGAGTCTTGAGCTGCCGCCATATTAAATGCGCCGCCCTGGTTGATTTGAGAATCGATGCTCACCGAGCCATCAATGTCAGCATTGCTAATCGAACCAATTGAGAGAGTCGCCACTGAGTTTTGCGCGGCAGCCATATTAAACGCGCCACCTTGTTGAATACCAACATTGATATCAACATCACCGCCAACAGAAGAATCATCCAATGAACCAATCTTACTAACCGCTAGTGAGTCTTGAGCCGCCGCCATGTTAAAGGCACCACCTTGTTGAATATCTACAGCAATACTGGCAGTACCATCTACTGAAGAGTTTCGGCCCGATGCTATTAACAACTCGGCTGTCGAGTTTTTTGCTGCAGCCATATTAAATGCACCGCCCTGCTCAATATTAGTTTGTAAATTCACATCACCACCACCACTAAATCCGTCTAACGATGAAATTAACATGTTGGCCGTTGAACCTTCTGCCGCCGCCATATTGAACGCGCCGCCTTGCTTGATCGTTGTTTCAGCGCTGATAGTACCAGCCGTCATATTTGAGTTACTGACTGCACCTACGTGTTGAACCGCAACTGAATCTTTAGCCGCGGCCATGTTAAACAAGCCACCTTGTTCAATCGTAGTTTTAATATCAGTGCTATTAACAGTAGAGTTATTGATCGCGTTGACGCGTTGTTGGGCCAGACTGTCTTGCGCGGCAGCCATGTTGAACACACCACCTTGATCAATTAGCAGCTCCATATTCGCATCGCCTGTCACGGTAGAATTTGTGATGGTATTCAATTTTTGTTCGGCAACGCTATTTTGAGCAGCGGCCATATTAAACATACCGCCTTGATTAATCTCACCGGTGATCGTTACGTCTCCAGTGATATTTGACTCAGCGTGAGCTATGCCAGTTGATAGGGCCGCAAGAGCGATCGCGATAGAAGCAAGTTTCAAATTGTTTTTCATGGGTATTCTCCAGGTTAGTAGGGTTTGATGAACCAAGTTTGTAAAGAACCAGAGTTGTGTAGGTCAACGCTGCTTACAAACTGTCTAACGCCAGAGAAAGTAAAAAGTTTTAACTTTTTTACAAAATATTTTTTAACTTAATAAATCAAAAGCTTACAGTCTAAATTAAGGGGCAATATCAACTTTCTCAATACCAACTTTTTAATTGACACTTCGATCTAGATACAGATTTGATATCCATTTCGCGAAAGGCCGGTCTGACAATTCTTCGGCGGTAGCCGCAACCCGAGGAGGCAAACTCATCACATCAGAAGCCGGATGAGATGGCGGAGACACCATGGGAGCCATCAAGCTCGCCGCAGCTATGTCTGCATTTGATAAGGAGTTTCCACAGAGATAATCAGTCTGTTGTGATATAAGAGAATCAAGCCAATCCAGCTCTTTTAAAACGATCTCTTTAGACTCTTGCTCCTGTGTTGGCCCTAAATCCATTCGTTTAATCATAATCTGTACGACAGTTGGCCAGGCAGCCTTTATCAACAATCGCTTTATAAAGCCTGATCCTTTTGAAAACACCGGCAAAATGATTTCAGGACAATCTAGCAGCGATTCGGAATAAAACCATCGGCGCACATGCACACCAAGTACGTCATCTAAACGCTTTTCGATCGCTACGGACTCCTCGTTTAAGACTAAGCCCTGTCTACCCTCTTGCTTTGCTTTTGCATTCGACCAGGCGATTATCTCTGCAGAGCCTTGAATTACTTCGCCCTCTAATTGCAATATTGGCAGAGCAGAACTTTTAGCACCGATACTCTCAGCTTTCTTTTGGTACTCAATTGGAGATAACACCTTGAGCTTGTAATCAACGCCACAATAATCCATAGCCCAACGCGCCTTCTCACAATAGTGAGAAATAAGAAAAACATGCAAAACTGGTTTAGCCATAGAATATATAACCTCAATAATAAAATTAGAGAATCACCCTGCTTTAACGAGCTAGAGCCGTCGTTAGATAGTCTACCAGTAGAGAAATCGTTTTTGCGCCACTTTCGATACACCCGCGCGACTAAAATGAGCGTACACTTAGACCATGAATACAGTAATCAGCATTGAAAACTTAAAAAAGGTTTATGACAACGGTTTCACCGCACTCAATGGCGTGAACCTTGAAATAAAACGCGGCGAAATCCTCGCTTTGCTAGGACCGAATGGCGCGGGCAAAACGAGTTTAATTTCTGCAATCACCGGTATTATTTCACCAACATCTGGAAGCATTCTAGTTGATGGTTTCGATAATGTACTAGAATACCGGCAAGCGCGTCAGCTTATAGGCCTTGTTCCCCAAGAACTCACCATAGGAGCCTTCGATACGGTCTGGAATACAGTGCGCTTTAGTAGAGGCTTATTTAATCGTCGGGACGACGACAAATACCTTGAACAACTGCTCAAAGACTTGTCTCTTTGGGATAAGAAAGACGATCAGCTACGAATGTTATCCGGAGGTATGAAACGTCGAGTGTTAATCGCTAAAGCACTATCACACGGCCCTGAAATTCTATTTCTTGATGAACCCACAGCAGGAGTAGACGTTGAACTACGTAAAGACATGTGGCGCATGATTGCTCGTTTACGCGAATCAGGCGTAACAATTATTTTAACCACACACTATATCGAAGAGGCGGAAGACATCGCAGACCGAATCGGTGTGATTAACGACGGAAAGATTTTGCTGATAGAAGACAAAGACACGTTAATGCAAAAACTCGGTAAAAAGCAGCTCGTGGTAGACCTAAAGCAAGCGATAGAGCAATTACCAGCTAGCTTGAACGAGTTCGAATTGATCGTATCTGAGAGTGGAACCTCGCTTACTTATACCTTTGATGCGAGTGCTGACAGCACCGGTATCACTAAACTCCTCAGCGCCATCAGCCAAAGCGAACTTCAGATTAAAGATCTCAATACCAGCCAAAGCTCGCTCGAAGACATTTTTGTAGACCTTGTTCACAAACCTAAGGTTGAGGCTAAGCAAGTATGAATTTTTCAGCTATAAAAGTGATTTACCGTGCCGAAATGTTACGCGCGATAAACACGCTATTTCAAACTATCGCGTCACCGGTTATCTCAACATCCTTATATTTTATTGTTTTTGGCTCGGCAATCGGCTCACGTATAGAAACCATTGACGGCGTGAGTTACGGGGTATTTATAGTGCCTGGCTTGACCATGTTAACGATACTTACTCAGAGCATTTCGAATGCAAGTTTTGGAATTTACTTCCCGAAGTTCAGCGGCACAATTTATGAAATTTTATCGGCGCCATTATCCTTCTTCGAAGCGCTTATTGGTTATGTCGGAGCGGCGGCGACTAAGTCATTTGTTGTTGGCGTGACAATACTCATAACCGCCAACTTCTTTGTTGATTTGGAGATTCAGCATCCAATCTGGATGCTGACCTTTTTGCTGCTCACCTGTATCTCCTTTAGCTTGTTTGGCTTTATAATCGGCCTGTGGGCAGACAGCTTTGAAAAGCTGCAAATTGTACCTATTTTGGTCATCACACCTTTGGTGTTTCTTGGTGGCAGTTTTTACTCGATCAGCATGTTGCCTCCTTTTTGGCAAAATGTGTCTCTATTTAACCCTGTGGTTTATTTGGTTAGCGGCTTTCGTTGGAGCTTTTTTGAAGTGTCTGACGTTAACGTATGGACCAGTCTTTCAATGATTTTGATATTTCTAGCGATCTGCTTAGGCATCGTATCTTGGATGTTTAAAACCGGTTACAAACTAAAAAATTAATCTAATGAGTAGCAAAAAATATCAAAGCGAAGTACTTGAAGAAAACGGTCAATGGACTGCGCGTATTAACCGTCGGTTGAGTTCTAGAAAATCTAAGGTATCTAAAGAGCAAAGTGGCTTTTCCAGCGAGTCTGACGCACAAGCGTGGGCCGACGACGCGTTGTCTGAATTCATCAACACACAGCAAACGGCCAATAACCGACAAGGCGAGAGTCGTAAGCTAAATGATGAAGTGAAGCGCCAGCGTTCAAATCGACGGTCTGAAAAGACAGAGCTCGCTAAACAGGCGAAAGAGCAAGCAGCTTTGGACCAAGGGGTTTTAGATAATAAGAGCTCAGACGCTGAAGCTGATCAAGGCTTTGATGACTATTCTGATTTCGAGGAGAGTTAGTACTCTATTTTTAAAGCGCCTAATTACAACTAATCTAGTTGTTCGAGCTTAAAACCTTTTCGCTTTAATTGAGAGATTAGCCCGTCTTTACCAGCCATATGCAGCGCGCCAACCAAAATAAATTCTTTTTCTTGGTTTTGCATCAATAAGTCAATATCGTCTAACCACTGCCGGTTGCGATTTGCTAGCATGGTTTGATATAGATTAGGGAATTGCTTTTGCATATCTTCAATTCCTAGCTCTTCAAGCTTGGTCAAATCACCACCACGCCAAGCACTTAGCAAGCCCTGCCAAACTTCTTTAATTGAGTTAATCTCTTCAATACCGGACTTAATCACGGTATTTGGATCAAGCTGATTCATGCTTTGAATAAATGAAAGTTGCTCATCAATAGTTTCTAAATAGAAAGACTCTTTGTCATCTTTGCTAGCGCGTTTAGAAAAGTGTAAATCAACGCCTTCACCGCCGATTAACGATAACCGCCCAAGTTCAAACTGAGTTAGCGTCATGATTGCGCCGGCGGGGGTAAACTTATCGAATACCGCTATCGGTAAATTGCGTTCTTTGAGCAGCTCATCAAGTTGGCTATACACCTCTCGATCTAACACATTAGATAAAGCTCGATGATCTTGGTACGAAATAGCATTCAACAGTTTTTGTTGAAGCTCTGGCGCTTCCAAACCTTGAATATCTGTCTCTAATACCACCGTATCAGTCTTTGCATAAGCAACTTGGAAAGCGTTTGGCAAGGGATAGTCTTTTTCTGATAACAAATGAATGGTGCCGCCTAAGTAAATATAGTCGTCACCTTTAGACACTTTCCAAACTGGGGATTTCGCATAGCTTGGCAATACACACAAAAGGCCTATCAATGCGCTGAGAATAGTGTTGTTGAATACTTTCATAGTGATGCTTTCTTTACGATTCTATAGTAATAATTCTTAGACTAGTCTTTATACAAAACTTGAATTAGATGAAAACCGAACTTGGTTTTAACCGGGCCCAAATACTTTTTATCTTCGCTGCCTTTGGCGAAAACTGCCTTATCAAACTGTGCCACCATCGACCCTTTTTTAAACTCGCCTAAGTCTCCCCCCTTTTTAGCCGACGGGCAAGTAGAGTGCTTCTTAGCTAACATAGCAAAGTCACCACCATTATCGAGCTGCTTGGCTAGACTGCGAGCTTGTGCTTCTGTCTTCAGTAATATGTGCGATGCGCAGGCCATTTTCGCCATGACTAGTCTCCATAGCCCGCGGCGAGCTGTTTTGGGGTTTCAAAGTAGGCTAATTCACAATTAGACTCAGCAAGATCTCGCCAACTCTCAATGTCGCAGTTAAACGCAGCTAAGCCAGCTGTAGGAAATTTCTCGAGCTGGTTATCACCGAGTCGATTGGCCACTTGGTGTACCGCAGGATTATGTGCGACGATGGCAACACGGTTTGCGTGATCGGGTAAGCTTCGCAATATTTCCATCAGCTCATCTTCGTCAAAGGTATAAAACGAAAGATCTGGCACAAGACTAATGTCAGCAAGTTCGCTGATCACTTGAGCAAAATCTAGTGCGCGCGCGGCTGTGCTACAAAACACCACATCTAGCGCTTCATCAATATCAGCGATATAACGCGCCATTGTAAAAGAGTCTCGTTCGCCTCGTGCATTTAGTGGCCGATCGTGATCTTCTAGCATGTCTTCAGCCCAGCTTGATTTAGCATGCCGGAGTATCAGTAGTCGTTTCATCTAAAGTAGTACGAATGTAAATAGTATAAGCTGGAACTCAGCGAAAATCTTTGGCACTTGATGTATTTAACAACTCATCCCCGATTTTCAAATTCATATTTTCAGGCTCTTTAAGCTCAATTTTTTCTTCAAGTAATAGCTTGCGCAACTCAGTAAGCTTCAAGTCGATAGTATCGTTAAAGTACTGAGGGAAACTCTGCAAAAAAGGCATTAAAGTATAATGCGTAAGATAAGACTAATATGAGTTACTGATTATGATGAAACAGCCCAGCTTCGCCGATTTAGCCTACGAGAATAAGAAGAAAGTGACCCGCAAGGAACGTTTTCTGGGTGAGATGGACTCGGTGTTACCGTGGTCAGTGATGCTCAAACCGATCAAGGCCAAATACCCGAAAGGCTCACGCGGTCGTCCGCCAGTGTCAGTAGAAACCTTGCTGCGCATTTACTTCATGCAGCAATGGTATGGCCTGAGTGATCCCGCGATGGAAGACAGCTTGTATGACATTGAATCCATGCGCCGCTTCGCTAAAGTGGACTTAGAATCGATTCCTGATGAGAGCACGATCTGCCGCTTTCGGCATTACCTCGAAGCTCGTAATCTTACCAAAAAACTGTTTCAGGTAATTGAACAATACTTGTCCGAACGAGGTTTGATCTTGAGTGAAGGCACGATTGTTGATGCCAGCATTATCTCAGCGCCGAGTTCGACTAAAAATGAGAAACGAGAGCGCGATCCTGATATGAAACAGACCAAGAAAGGTAATCAATGGCACTTTGGCATGAAGACTCATATTGGCACGGACACGAATGGCCGTATTCACAGCGTGGTGGTGACGGATGCCTCAGTTCACGACTCTGTGGTGATGGACGATCTACTTCATGGCGAAGAAAGTGAGATTTACGGTGATAAAGCCTACGCGAACGACGAGAAGCGAGCGCAAGCTGAGAGCGATGGGATAAATTGGCGCGTTAATCGAAAAGCGCGTCGAGGTCGTAAATTGAACTGCGCGGATAAGTCATTTAATCGAAAGAGCAACCGAACTCGGGCGAAAGTTGAACATGCCTTTGGAGTGGTTAAGAACCTGTGAGGTTATCGCAAGGTTCGATACAAGGGCTTGCATAAAAATGCGTGCCAAGCATTCACCTTATTCGCGCTTGCGAATGTGTATATGTCGAGGCATGAATTGACGGCCTAGGCCGCAGTGCGCCTGTAATTTGGCAATTAAGCCAGATTGCAGGACAAATTAACTAATAACGGGAGTGGCTTTGCTTAAAATTCGTTAAATGAGA
>CAKZRZ010000033.1 GCA_937918955.1 uncultured Arenicella sp. | reverse complement strand
GCAGCGTTAATGAGTAAGAAAGTAATTTATTTTTTCAGTTTCTTTTTGTTTGGCGCTTGGCTAAGAACTAGCTCGAGTGCACGTTTTCGACGTGTATTTACTAGTTTTAGAGTATTGCCAATTGCGCTAGTACTGCTCTGTGCAGTGCCGTATCTGTTGAATATTGGACCAGAGAAAAGTTGGTTAAAAGCTTTATCGTGGTTGGTGCTAAATTTGAGCTTAATCGCAGTGCTAATACAGGCCGCCGTTACGGGTAAGCAGTCAAAGCCAGGTGTTGTATCTGCAATAGGCCGTAATTCGCTGCCAATTTATCTCTGGCACATGGTGCCAATGTTTCTGTTGAAAGGCTTCGATATTCATCAAAGTCATGTGCTGATCTACTATGCTGTCGCGATTGTTAGTTCGCTGCTGATTACCTTCGCTATTCTAAAATTAGAAGGTAAAAGCAAGTTAAGCGACCGATGTTTGTTTGGCGTTGGCTGAAACAGCTACAATACTCGACTTCGAGAAATTATTATCGCAACCGAGGCTAGGTTATAGCGATTGCTTATTAGGAAATATTATGTCTGTCTACGAATTTAGCGCCGCCAATATCAAGGGACAAGAAATTAACTTAGCCGATTATCAGGGTAAGGTAATGTTAATCGTCAATACCGCCAGCAAATGCGGTTTCACGCCTCAGTTTGAGGGGTTGGAGAATTTACACGCTGAATTAGAGCCAGAAGGTTTGGCTATTCTGGGCTTTCCCTGCAATCAGTTTGGCAGCCAAGATCCCGGCGCTGATGGTCAAATAGAAGAGTTCTGCCAGCTAAACTACGGCGTATCGTTTCCAATGTTTTCTAAAATAGATGTAAACGGTGGCGATGCACATCCCTTATTCAGCTATTTGAAGAAAGAAGCGCGTGGCGTGCTTGGTTCTAAGGCGATCAAATGGAATTTCACCAAGTTCTTAGTTAATCGCGAAGGCAAAGTGGTCGCTCGTTATGCGCCGAATGATAAGCCTGAAGCTATTAAAGCCGACATTCAGAAATTACTCTAGGTATCGCTAAAAAACCTTATACATTATGAATAGTATTATCGATATAGCTGCGGTATTGATCAGCGTTTCGGCGCTCTTTGCCTATATAAATCATCGGTTTATCGGCCTGCCAACGACCATCGGTGTAATGGTTATTGCTATGTCGGCTTCGTTGCTAGTCTATCTATTGTCCTTACTTGGCTTGGGAGATTTTCATGCCCAAGCGACCGACTTACTTGAAGGGATAGACTTCAATCGAACGCTTCTACACGGCATGTTGAGCTTTCTACTGTTTGCTGGCGCTTTACACGTTAATTTGAGTGATCTGCGCAAGCAAAAGTGGCTAATACTCAGCTTGGCAACCATCGGAGTTTGTATTTCAACTTTTCTGGTCGGTACGGTCACTTACTATTTGCTTGCTGCACTTAGTTGCGAGCTTCCTTATATCTATTGTTTGTTGTTTGGTGCACTAATTTCTCCTACTGACCCAATTGCGGTGATGTCGACGGTAAAACGCTTAGGCGTGAGTAAAGAGTTGGAAACCACGATTGCCGGCGAGTCGTTGTTTAATGACGGCGTAGGTGTTGTGATCTTTATGGTGTTGTTGATCTTGTTGCAAACCCCGGATCAAATTGATGCAACCTCAGTGGCGATTCTATTTGCTGAAGAAGCACTTGGCGGCATCGTCTTTGGATTAGTTCTCGGCGGGCTGGGCTATTATTTAATCAACACTATTGATAATCACAAGGTCGAAGTTTTGATTACCTTAGCCTTAGTGATGGGTGGCTACGGTTTAGCGATGTATCTGCATACCTCCGGCCCGATCGCGGTGGTGGTTGCCGGTTTAATTACTGGCAGCGTATTGCGTCAGAACGCTATGTCAGATAAAAGTCGTCAGAGCGTCGACTATTTTTGGGAGTTAGTCGACGAAATTCTAAACGTCATTCTATTTGCTTTAATAGGCTTAGAAATGCTGATTATCCCGTTTGAAAGTCAATGGTTTGCCGCGAGTCTACTGTTGATTTGCGTTGTGATCGCAGTACGAGTGATCAGCGTCGGCGTGCCGATTCGTGTGATTGGTTTGAAAAGAAAAATGCAGCCGCATCTGGTTAAGATTCTTACTTGGGGTGGATTACGCGGCGGTATCTCGGTTGCTTTGGCCTTGAGTTTGCCGGACGGCGAGTTTCGTGATCTAGTACTCTTTTTAACCTACATTATTGTGGTGTTCTCTATCGTAGTGCAGGGCTTAACCATTGGTCCGTTGATCAAGAAATATACCTAGATTCTAGTCACTCAATCGGCTCGGATAGCAAAGCTTAAGGCTTGGCCCATTTCTTCTCCGAGGCAAAATACCGAGTGCCAACAGCAACGTTTTTCATCACTTTGCGGCAGCAATAGGTTGTCGCCAGGCGATAGTTCAATACCGTGGCCTCGAGCAATTAAGAATTGTATAAAGGCTTGTGTTTCATTAATCAAATGGATCAAACTTGTATTTGAAAAAGAGTCTAGTTGCACGGCTAGATAGTCTCGGTCGCCAACTAAGTCACTCATTTCTCGGCGCATCTCCATGGTAAGAGACTCAGGCCAGGGGTGTGTTTTTGAGAACAGGATGATCTCCTCGATCAAACTTTGTTTAGGTAGTGCTAACCAAAAAGTGCTGCCAGTTAATTGTGCAAATACTACGCCAGCATGGCCTCGTTCGAGATCATGATGTAAGTAGGCGCCGCCGCTCGGTCCATTGAAGTAGATAATACGCTCTACAAAATTGGCCTTTTTTCCTTCAAGTATTGCTCCTAGCTTTTCATGTAGGCCTGAATCGTTAGTGATAATCGCTGACTCAGGGAACACCGCGTCGCTTAGCTCAGATGCTAATGCTTGGCGTTCTGGATCGGAAGCAACATCCTGCTCAAGATCGATGCCAAATGAAAAGCGAAAGCGCAAGGACACATCGTCATCATGAAACGACAGCCAAGACGCTTTGAGCCATAGGTCTTCAGCGATAATGTCGTCACCGTTCATAGCGTCGAACATCACCATTTCTATTTCTTGAGCATCTCCTTCATTAAATGAACTGCCCAATGAAACAAATTTGGGTTCTAAACGCTCAAGGTAGGGCGTGGCCGCAAGAACGTCGTCGCAGGCTTTTTCTGCTAACACAGCTCTGACTAAGTCTTCAGTTTGCTCGATGTCGCTATGATAGTTCTTGAGATACTCAGTGCATTGGCCCGCGAGCAAAACGGGAAGACCATCGTGCCAACGACTGAGATCACTCAAATTCGATCGATCTCCAATACTGAGAGCGGGTCCTAATGTGAAGCCTCGCCGAAATAGTGTTCTTTGACTCATGTGGATTATTTAACAGTGTTTTACAGTCTAAAAGTCGATTTATGGTTAAACTTATTTTGCTTAAGTGTGAGGCGTTACTGGATTAGATAGTCCTAGAAAGTTAAGTTTTGTGCGAAACTGACATTGGGCTTGCCAGACAGAGTGTGACAGCAGCCGCGAGGCGTTGCCAGCATATTGAGGGTGAAAAAAATAGGGCGCTTTAGGCGCCCTATTTTTTGTCTTTTTGAAGCTCTTCAAACTAATACAACTAAGAGCTCTTCTCCAGCCAAAGGCTCTCGACAACTACATGCTCGAGTAGCTAGGGCCGCCGCCGCCTTCTGGAGATACCCAGACGATGTTTTGCGTTGGGTCCTTAATGTCGCAGGTTTTGCAGTGAATACAGTTCTGGCCATTAATTTGCAACTCTGGTTTGCCTTCGTCTTCACCAACAATTTCATATACGCCAGCAGGGCAGTACTTAGTCTCTGGCGAGCCGAATTCTTTGTAATTCACTTCGATCGGAATCTTCTTATCTTTCAAGGTTAAATGAACAAAGATGTCTTCTTCATGGTACGTGTTTGATAAGAAAACTGAAGACGGCTTATCAAAGCTCAATACGCCATCAGGTTTCGGGTAATCAAATTTCTCGCACTCAGAAGCTTTTTTCAGCTGTTCATGATCCGGAGTATTGTCACGCACATTTGGCAAGATGCCGCCCAAGATCTGATCAACATAGTTGTACATGCCGCCAATATACATTCCGAACTTGTGCATAGCAGGGCCAAACGAACTAGACTTCTTAAGTTCCTTACCAGCCCACGACTCGCGGAATGCTTGGTCGAATTGGCTTAGTGTTTGACCGCCTTCGCCGCCAGCTGATAAATGAGCATGTAGTGTTTCGGCTGCCACCATGCCTGACTTCATGGCGGTGTGTGTGCCTTTGATCTTCGAGAAGTTCAAAGTACCAGCATCGCAGCCAACCAATAGAGCACCCGGCATGCTCATTTTACCTAAAGCGTTCCAGCCGCCTTTGGTGATTGCGCGTGCGCCGTAACCTAGGCGCTTGCCTCCTTCGAGAACCTTGGCAAATTCTTCATGATGTTTCATGCGTTGAAATTCATCAAACGGGCTCATATGGGGGTTGCTGTAATTCAGGTCAATAATCAAGCCTAGTGTCACGGTGTTGTCGTTCAAGTGATATAAGAACGAGCCCCCAGTAGTGCCTTTAGACAGCGGCCAGCCTGAGCCGTGAACTACTTTACCTGCTTCGTGGTTCTCTGGCTTGACTTCCCAAAGCTCTTTGAAACCAATGCCATAATGTTGCGCGTCAGCATCTTGATTCAGGTCGAATTTAGCCATCAGCTCTTTGCCGAGTTGGCCGCGACAACCTTCAGCAAATACGGTGTACTTGGCATGCAATTCCATACCAGGCTCGAAGCTCGGCTTGTGGTTGCCTTCAGGGTCGACGCCGTTATTCGGAGTTGCTACGCCTTTTACGCTGCCATCTTCATTGTAAACAACTTCAGCGCCAGCAAAACCTGGGTAGATTTCAACGCCAGCCGCTTCAGCCTGCTCACCTAACCAGCGAACAACTTTCGATAAGCTAACAATGTAGTTGCCGTTGTTGTGCATAGACGGTGGAATCATAAAGCCTGGGAATTTCGTTGAGCCTTTTTCTTTAAACATGTGCAGCTCGTCACGCTTTACCGCTGTGTCTAACGGGGCACCAAGCTCTTGCCAATTTGGCAGTAGTTCGTTCAATGCTTTTGGTTCAATGACGGCGCCAGATAAAATATGAGCGCCAACTTCCGCACTTTTCTCAAGCAAGCAGACGCTCAAGTTCTCGTCGAGTTGTTTAAGACGTATTGCGGTCGCCATTCCAGCGGGGCCGCCGCCGACGATGACAACATCATACTCCATACTTTCGCGTTGAATTGCTTCGCTCATAATAATTCTCCAGTAACGGATTTAGTTTTAATGTAAATTTATTTAATCAACATGCGACGCTCTATTCTCTCTCGCGCATGCACAATATGTCGTTTCATGGTGACCTCGGCCAAAATTGGGTCACGCTGTTCAATTGCATAAACGATTTGCCGATGCTCCACTAAGGAATTAGTGGAGCTAGTGTTGGCGAAATCGTTTTGATATCGAAACATCTTTATAAGATTATAGAGTTCGTGGATTAATGCGCGCTCTATCACTTTATTTTTACTTCCTCGCACCACCATTTCGTGAAATCGGTAGTCGCTTTCTGCAGGGACAAATGCACCTGAGTTCTCGCGCATTTGTTTGCTCTGAGCATCGATCTCGCGGTGCAACTGGTCAATTTCTTGCGAGCTCATCTTTTCAGCCGCTAAGGCAACCGCTTTGCTTTCTAGCGCTTCGCGTGTGTCGTACAGCTGTAGCACTAATTCTCGGCTTAGTACAACGACGCGAGCGCCTTGTTGTGGGATATGCTGAATTAGGTTCATGCCTTCTAAACGGCGAATAGCCTCTCGCAGTGGACCTCGACTCACATCAAGTTCCTTCGCCATCTTTGCTTCACTTAACTTAGCACCTTGTGCGATTTCGCCGGTAATAATGGCGTCGCGCAGCGTCGACGTGAGCTCTGCGCTCAAGGTGCTGCTGCTGTTGGTGACACTGCTTAAGGTTGCAAATTCGCTCATACGGAGAAAAATAGAGATATTTCGTTAAAATGTCAACATTTAGAGTTTAATATCGTATTTATTCGTTGAATAGGTTTGATAAATGTAAAAAATGTCGACATTCGTTGAATTTGATGCTTTTTTACCCTAAACTGCCATGCACTTGGTCTTATACGGGTCACAGACTCGAGATATATTAAATAAAAATTCATAGATTGGTCGTCGCGAGACGGGCGAGCTATATAGCTTTCTAGCTAAATATCTAGCTTTCTAGCTAATCAGCGTAAAAAGCGGCACGCTTTTTTAAATTTAACGGCTTTTTAAAAAAGCCTATTGGAGTATGAAATGAAAGTTCTAGTTCCTGTAAAACGCGTTATCGATGCTTATGTAAGCATTCGCGTTAAGAGCGACGGCTCTGGTGTGGACACCGATAACGTAAAAATGAGTTTGAACCCTTTCTGTGAAATCGCCTTAGAAGAAGCGATTCGTTTGAAAGAAGCGGGTACAGCAACTGAAGTTGTTCTAGTGAGCGTTGGTTCTGCCGACATCGAAACAGTAATGCGTTCTGGCCTAGCAATGGGCGCTGATCGTGCGATCCGTGTGGACGCTGATAACGACATCGAGCCTTTGGCGATTGCTAAAATCTTGAAGCACGTTGTTGAAACTGAAGAGGCGGGCCTAGTAATTACTGGTAAGCAATCTATCGACGGTGATAACAACCAAACTGGCCAAATGTTGTCAGCACTTCTAGGATGGTCACAAGCGACCTTCGCATCTGAAGTTGTTCTAGAAGGCGATAGCGCTAAGGTAACGCGTGAGATCGACGGTGGTCTTGAGACTATTGCGATTCCAATGCCAGCAGTTATTACAACTGACTTGCGCCTGAATGAGCCCCGTTATCCAACCTTGCCTAACATTATGAAAGCAAAGAAGAAGCCACTCGACGTGGTTGCTCTAGCCGACACAGGTGTTGACGCTGCAAAACGTCAAACCATCACAAACGTTAGCCCGCCTGAAGCTCGTTCAGCCGGTGTTATGGTTGGGTCTGTTGCCGAATTGGTAGACAAACTCAAAAACGAAGCCAAAGTAATTTAGTGGGGTGAATTGATCATGACTACATTAGTAATTGCACATCACGATAATGCAGAGCTTCACGCTTCTACATTAAATACAGTAACAGCTGCAACTCAGGTTGGTGGCGACGTACATGTTCTTGTCGCTGGTAGCGGCGCAGGCGCTGTTGCCGAGCAAGCCTCTCAAATAGCAGGTGTTACGAAAGTTCTACACGCCGACGCAGACCACTATAAAGATGGCGTTTCGATTGAAACAGCCAGTCTTGTTGTGAGCCTAGCGGGCGACTATTCGCATATCATGGCGGGTTCAACAACAACAGGTAAAGACATGCTTCCTCGCGTTGCAGCTTTGATCGATTCTTCGCAAATCTCTGACATCATGTCAGTGGAATCAGCGGATACGTTTAAACGCCCAATCTACGCGGGTAACGCGATTGCCACAGTACAGAGCTCTGATGCGACTAAGGTTATTACGGTTCGTCCAACAGGTTTTGATGCAGCTGAAAAAGGCGGTTCTGCTGAAGTTGCAACTATTGAAGGCCCAGCGGCTGACGGCACCACCTCGGTTGTGGGTCGAGAGTTGACGGTTTCTGAACGTCCAGACCTTGGGGCCGCTGACATTGTTGTCTCAGGCGGCCGCGGTGTAGGTAGTGCAGAAAACTTCAAAATCATCGAGGGTTTAGCTGACAAGCTAGGTGCTGCGGTTGGCGCATCTCGCGCTGCAGTTGACGCTGGCTACATGCCAAACGATTATCAAGTTGGCCAAACTGGTAAGGTTGTGGCGCCAAACTTATATGTGGCAGTGGGTATCTCAGGTGCAATTCAGCACTTAGCGGGTATGAAAGACTCGAAAGTGATCGTAGCGAT
>CAKZRZ010000032.1 GCA_937918955.1 uncultured Arenicella sp. | reverse complement strand
ACAAGATAGTGTTCAAGCAGATCGAGATTGTCGTGTTGTATTGTATGGAGTGTTACAACTTGCTAATGTTTGGAATTTTACACCTGGATCGATGTTGTTTATTCAAGCAAACGGCTCTATTTCGCCAACCGTTCCGACGACCGGTTTTATCCAATCAGTTGGACGTGCGTTAACAAACAATACTGTGTTTGTCTCTATCTCGCCTATTATCTGTGTACTTTAGCGTTTTATCGGAGTTTACATGTATGTTACCTACACTGATGTTTGTTGTATCTTTAGCCACATCGCCGGTTTTCTATGTTGATCTTGTCGATGATGCATCTTATTTAACTCAATCTGCGTATTACGAAATGCAGTTTATCGACAATGAATTGTATTCAACCTATTTATATCTCTATCCATCAGCGCCATTGCCGGTCTATACAGCGCCATCTCATGCTCATCCACGTGTTGTACGCGACGTTGAAGTGTGGTTTACCGGTGGATATGTAACGAGAACCGAGCATCCATATTGGTACCATTTACAAACGGGAGATGGCTTTATCTACTATCCAGACTTTCAACCACGTGACGATATACCAATTCAAAGCGAAGCCGATTTCTGCACACTGCCACCGATCCATATGCAAATCGAATGGTACGCACCACTTTCACCTTGTGTCATCGATACTTACATACCGGTCGACATGCAGCCTATTGCGCGTCTTTATGCTTATTATGCTGAAATGTATCGTGTTAATCCAATGCTTGCCTTTGCGCAAGCTTACCACGAAACAGGTGGTTTTCGATCA
Source organism: uncultured Arenicella sp. (assembly GCA_937918955.1). Classification (GTDB taxonomy): domain Bacteria; phylum Pseudomonadota; class Gammaproteobacteria; order Arenicellales; family Arenicellaceae; genus Arenicella. The sequence goes on along the minus strand of CAKZRZ010000032.1, from coordinate 2,104 downwards.
TGGTGGTTCCTTGAACATGCAAATCCTGCCGGTTTGTATGTAACCGGTGCACGTCGTGTGACACCTCCATCCGATCCGTATTGGGTTTACGTGGATACATGTTTATGTTGGCTTCGAGGAGCTTCATTCACATCGGTTGCTGAAGGTGTCCATGCACATGTTGCATTGTTAGCGAGGTATCGTGATCGAACGGTATCGTTCGTTGCAAAACGCTGGGCTGTTGACCCAGATTACGAACGAAAATGGCGGAATACAGTAATAAAAATCTTTTCATAGGTCTATGGTTCAGGTTCAACGTACTGCACTATACGATGAAACGCCGTGTTTAGTGCTTGCCGATTTGCATGCACCACACACAGATGTTTCTTTTGTACAAGAGATACTTGAACGACAAGAGTATCGACGTATCGTTCTTGCCGGCGACATTTTCGATTTTCCACAACTAAGCACTTATCCACCTGACGATGCACCACCGTCACTTGATACGGCGCTTGAAGCCGCTGGAAAGGTATTGCATTTGTGTGCAACACATGCGCCGGTCACCGTATTTGGTGGTAACCATGACCGGCGTTTTGTTGCTGCTTTGAAACAATCGTTTTCTTTCGCGCATTTGATAACGGCAGCTTTGGCAACACAACCTGCTACTTATTTTCCTGTTACAGTCTGTACGTATGAGTACGTGCGTGTCGGTTCGTTTCTCGTTATCCATGGACATACAGCACATCGCATTCCAGGCATGGCAGCCGCTAAACTGGCATTAACGTATCGAATGCCGGTTTTAATGGGGCATGATCATGTTCAAGGTGTTGCGCATATACAACATGCAGTTGGAATGTCTATCGGCATGGTTGCACGTCCTGATGCATTTACCTATGCGTTACGACAGCTTCGTGGTTATCCACCTATGATGCAGGGTTATGCTGTTCTTCCTACAACGCACGAAGCTGTCTTGTATGGACGTAACCATTCTTTTACTGCATCGGTGCGTTGTTTTTTGGATCGGATGTTACTTCGTTTTTACATTCCTAGAGAGGAGACATCATGGTTACCAACTTACTGACCACAATGCGTGCGCTTTTTACAACTATGCAACGATCACTTTTTAAATCTGTTACGTTATACTTTGAAATGATTGTTATCGCTGCATTGTCGTTTTATGTAACCATATGTATTGTCGATGTTAGTCGCATTTACTGGGATGGAGCTTTTCGTTTTGTTGCGCTATTAGAGCTTTTGCTTTACTTTACTGTTCTTCTTCTTCTTTACATAACGCGCGAGCATGTTTTTCCAGTACATGTGTTATTTATCCTTGCTTATATCTTTTTGTTCCTTGGATTGTTTACTGCGCCATTTTCAAGTGCTGTTCTCTATGTGCTTCTTTTGTTTATCTCTATTTTTGCTCAATTCCGTTTTACAATGCGACATGATTTCTTTTCACTTCAACAAATGTGTAACGACTATACCGAATTTGTACACCAGTATACGATCAACAGTCAACGCCAACCGCCGTCGCTAAGTGGCGTTGTTTTACGTTTAAACGACGGCGATCTTACATAAACAGGTGTGTATATGGATCAAGTACAATTAATTTCATTATTACTTGCGTTGTTGTTTTCATTCGTCAGTATTTTCTTAGGTTCACATCCTGTGACCAAAGGGTCAAAATTACCACGAGTAACTTTGGTAAGTGACCTTGACATATTTAAACAACAATTGCTAGTCGACATTGAAATGTTATTAATACGTTATTGCACTTCAAAAGGATCGAACGATCAACAAATTTCAACGCAACAATTTAAAGAGCAGCAATTTATAACAAACGATACTCTTCAACAACTTTTACCGGTTTTGATTGCAATTCAACAGTTGTTAGCTACAAATCAACAACCGTTAGCTACAAATCAACAACAAACTACTACACAATCTGAATTGAAGGAAGGTGTCGAATGAAAATGCGACCGAATTCGTTTGATTATTCACTTTGGAATAACGATGAGTATGCTTCTTTACAACCGTATCGACAGTGTGCAGTGTTTATCGATGCCGGCGCGCATATCGGTTCAGTTAGTGTGCGTTACGCACCTTACGCATCGTTGATTGTTGC
>CAKZRZ010000031.1 GCA_937918955.1 uncultured Arenicella sp. | reverse complement strand
TTGGAAAACATTTTTTGCTAAATCGATGCCAATAACAGTATTATTATTCATGATGGATGCCTCGCGTAATGAGTGTTAGTTGAACACCTCATTCTGGCACATCGATGCCGTAAGACGAGGTATCCATCTCATCACCCACTTTCGAGTTGCCAACCATCTTTTTATCAAAGTAAACCAGCAAGAAAAAATTCTTAGCGCGTTTTAAATTATTGGTGTGAGGCCAAGAGCATAGTATTATTTTTAAAATATTATTTTCCAACTAAAGATCTATGAAATATTTGTTAACTACCTTAGTGCTTTTTTATGCAGTGAACCCTAGCTTGGTCGCCGCAAAGGTGTATAAGTGTAAAGATCAGAGTGGTAAAACCACATACAAATCTCAGCCATGTGATGCTAAGTCTCAAGTCGAACTAAAAACTAAAATTAAGTCAGAGCAGTCTGGGGACACTCAAGCAAGCGATAGCCCAATCGGGCGCTGGATTAATGAGAAAAAAACTAAGATGACGGCTTCTCTTTCATCTGGCGGTAGCTTTAGTATGACTGATCATGAAGGTACACCGCTGCAAGGGAAATGGAGCGGCAGCACAGGCAATTACAAAATAAAAGCGTCTTTTCAAGGCATCGATATGGGGATTAAGATGCGTTATAACGTCAACACAGACACATTGCTTTTGAGCAAGCCTGGTTTCGCGAGCAGCATGGTTGAGTATAAGCGCCGCTAATCGGAGTAGCTCATTAATTGAGCGCTTAACCCTATCTACCATAAATAATAAAAGTCACGTTCAGTATGAACCCAAGAAAACCCAAAGCTCTTCTCGCTCTTATCACGGCACTCTGCATTGTAAGTCATACGGCAAGCGCTAATGATAAAACTCTGATGCAAAGTTGGGAGTGTAATCTAGCCTTTGGAGACTTCGATATCGAATACAGTATTAAGCTAAACTCAGATGATACTTATTTTAGCAATATGATTATCATGAGCAGCTCGACAACAGAGGAAGGAACTTGGCGTTCGGAGAATAGTACATTGTTCTTGGCGCCAAGTAAGACTATCCAACGCGGAAAGCCGTTAGAATCCAGAAGTGAATACGAACGCCAAATTGTCGAACTCAGTGCGTCAAAACTTATACTTAAACACGAAGACGCGTTTGGCGACCCTGCTGAGACTGTATGCAAACTTACATCGTCTTAGGCGAGTAAAAAATGAAAATCGAAGAAAATCGGGGTCAGGTTGAAGCTGTCATAGTTTGACGCTTAACGAACTAATATAACTGCCGTATTAATCGATGGGGATTCTCTACACTTCCAAAACTCGGTTCTTGTGATTCTGATGACAAACCTGCCATCGGTTGCGGCCATTGTGGAAAAAACGCGAGGTTAGTTGCATTTTCGATGTCACTAATGTTCACCAAAAAATCATCTAGAGGTGTGTTTCTTTCGGCGTCTTGCGGAATTATTAAACACGCGATATCCACATTACTCTTTCTATCCCATGGGTATCGAAAAGGGTCGATCACAATTGAATAATATGATGATGGGATGGGTACTTTCTGCCCACCTGGGCGCTCTATTGTTTCAGGTGAATCACTAAAAATAGGCCCAGTGAATACCCACACATGATCTTTAGAGCGAGTATCTTCTATGGCTCTTATCTTATTTTCGAGGTCTAGCCAAACGCCAGTATTAAGCGTTCTTTGCAAACCACTTTTTCCATGAGGTCAATATAAATCTTAGAGCTAACTCTAAGTCAATAGACGCATAGATCAAGATTCATGCTGAATACTTAAACGCAGCTAAACGTCATTTTTGCTCTAGATGATCGCAATCCTATCTCTTTGAATTTCGTACTTAATTTAGGCGTGTTCGATCAAATGAAGCACGCAATTGTGCAAGATATGTTTTAGGGTAATCATTCTTTTCAGCCAACCCGATTTCTCCTCGACGGGGTTGAGGTCTATTTATAACAAGCATCCCCAACAAGTGATCCCAAAACAAGGTGAACAGACCAACATTAATATCACCCTTATCTTTTGAGGCCAGATGATGATGACGATGACCTGGGGCAATCGTCCAAAAATAGTTCAGCACCCCTAATCGTATGTCTACGGTCGAATGCTGCAATAGTAAGTGGATTGCCACCGAATAGACTAATAGAGCGCCTATTTCTATTGGCATTCCTATTAGCAGCAGCGGCGCTGTCCCTGCAATTAATTCTACTGCTTGATGTATTGGATATTTCATTAATCCGTTAAACCCATATATCCTCTCTAAACTGTGATGTACCGCATGGAATCGCCAAAGTAACTCTATTTTGTGACTTAATTAGAATATTATAGGCTCGTTCAAAAATGCAGCGGCTCATTATCCAGTACTTCTTTCAAAACAAAAAAGCTACTAAGTTGCCTTACTCCAGGTAAGGTTAAAAGCTGTTCCCTATGAAGACGGTTAAAGTCCGAAATGTTGCGTGCTCTAATTTTCAACATGTAATCGTAATCCCCTGCTACACAATGACAGTCGAGCACAAAAGAAAACTTGATTATTGCTTTTTCAAATTCGAAAAAGCTCTCAGGAGTCGACCTTTCCAATACAACACCAACTAACACCATTGTATTACGATCCACTGAACACGGATTAACCTCGGCTCGCACGCTTGAGACAATGTTTTGATCAAACAATCTTTGTGTACGTCTATGACAAGTTGCAGGGCTCAAATTAACTTTTTTTGCTAAATCAGCATTTGGAATACGACCATCTACTTGCAAATACTTAAGGATTTTAAGGTCTACATCATCGCAATCAACTTTTTTGGAATAATCTTTCATTTAGCTCATATAAAATTCATTAAAAACAATATATTGATGCTTAAATTGAATTATTAAGCAAAAATATCTATCAAAGATGGTAGCACCTTCCAAAATATTTTAGATAGAATTTTTACTGATAAATTTCTATTGGATGATTATATGAACCTCTCTAAATTTGAACGCTACCCACTAACATATGGGCCAACACCAATTGAATACTTACCAAGACTTACTGAGGCTATCGGAGCCGATGTGGAGATCTATGCCAAGAGAGACGATTGTAATTCCGGACTTGCAATGGGAGGAAATAAACTACGTAAGCTGGAATATATAATTCCTGATGCCATTTCCTCAGGTGCAGACACTTTAGTATCAATAGGAGGTGTTCAATCAAATCATACTCGAATGGTGGCCGCAACCGCCGCGAAAATTGGTATGAAGTGCGTGCTAATTCAAGAAAGTTGGGTGCCGCATGATGATGCTGTTTATGATCGTGTTGGCAATATTCTTATGACTCGTTTGATGGGCGCAGATGCACGATTAGTCGATGAAGGTTTCGATATAGGTATTCGTAAAAGTTGGAAAGATGCAATGCAGTCGGTGAGAGATTCAGGAGGAATTCCCTATGCCATCCCTGCTGGAGCATCAGTACACAAATTTGGAGGTCTGGGATATGTAGGGTTTGCCGAAGAGGTTCGAGCCCAAGAAAAAGAGATGGAAATTAAGTTTGACTATATTATTGTTTGTTGCGTAACAGGTTCCACCCAGGCGGGCATGATAGTTGGCTTTGCTCACGACAATCGTGCAGATCGTGTTATCGACATTGATGGGTCCGGCACACCTGAGCAACTGCGGAAACAGATGAGGGAAATCGTAGACAATACCGCCGAAATTGTGGAGCTTGGTCGAACTGTACGCGAGGATGAAATCGTTATAAACCCTGATTATGCATACCCTGCATACGGCGTACCAAGCAAAGAGACAAACGAAGCTATACGACTTGCCGCCAAGACAGAAGCGATGATAACGGACCCTGTTTACGAAGGTAAATCAATGCAAGGCATGATAGATCTCGCCAAGAAAGGCTTTTTCACTAAAGGAGCGAAAATTCTATATGTTCACTTGGGAGGAGTGCCAGCAATAAATGGATATAGTTACACATATAGTAATGGCTAAAAGTTAGATACCACCAATTTAATACCTGCATTCTCAAGTACTTGAAATCAGCTTAACTAAATTCTCATAAGGTAAATGCGTATACTTTCTGCGCATTTACATAGATTTATGCTCGGTACATAGCACCTGCTGATCTGGGTGTCCTGCTTTATCAAAGCGGCTTCTCGCCAACACTTCTCAATTGCGTATCAACGCAGTATACCGTCACGTCTACCAGATTTACATTCGATTCAGTGAGTGAAAATATCTCACCACTCACCATATTTGATCTTGACTAATGGTAGCCATAATAAGCTCGGCAATGTGCTCGTTTGGCAAATTTTGAAGCGAGAGAACAGCTGTCCTGAAGCTATTGATAATGGAATGGTGGGCCCACCTGGACTCGAACCAGGGACCAATGGATTATGAGTCCACTGCTCTAACCAACTGAGCTATAGGCCCACTTTATAAACCTATATGAAGAACGCGCGAATGGCTTTCTTTAGTTGGAGCGCAATAATACAAAATTCAGACGATTGTAGAAAGCCTTTTAAGCGCTCAGAATGCACTGTTTTCGACGCTTTGGCCTATTTATTCTGCGACAAGCGTTGATCTACCGAAAAATGCAGGTGAAGCCTGCTTTAATGTAAATTTCCAGCATCTAGTTTGGGTTAATCTGCGCGGCTCAAGAACGCCTTTTTCAAGCTAATAATTAGGTTTATCGAAGCTGTATTTTACCTTCTAATTAATCAACTTGGTCGGCCACAAAAAAAGGCTAACAACGCAATATTGTTAGCCTTTTTAAACCGCTCTAAAAGCAGGTTTAGTTCTGCTCTATTTAATTCTGCTCTAGGAAGCTCTTCAGATGCTCTGAACGACTTGGGTGACGCAGTTTACGCAGTGCCTTCGCTTCAATCTGACGAATACGCTCACGCGTTACGTCAAACTGTTTGCCAACTTCTTCTAGCGTGTGATCGGTATTCATACCAATGCCAAAACGCATACGCAATACTTTCGCTTCTCTTGGCGTTAAGCTTTCGAGAATGTCGGTAGTAGCATTCAAAAGACCAGAGGTTGTTGCCGCGTCCATTGGCGCCTCAACGTTCTTGTCTTCAATAAAATCACCTAGGTTTGAATCTTCATCATCACCGATCGGCGTTTCCATTGAGATTGGTTCTTTGGCAATTTTGAGTACCTTACGAACCTTGTCTTCTGGCATTTCCATCTTCTCGGCAAGCTCTTCAGGCAACGCTTCGCGACCTTTTTCTTGCAAAATCTGACGTGAGATTCGGTTCAATTTATTGATCGTTTCAATCATGTGAACCGGAATACGAATGGTTCGTGCTTGGTCAGCAATCGAGCGAGTAATCGCTTGACGAATCCACCATGTCGCATAAGTCGAGAACTTATAACCACGACGATATTCAAACTTATCAACCGCTTTCATCAAGCCGATGTTGCCCTCTTGAATCAGGTCTAAGAACTGTAAGCCACGGTTGGTGTACTTCTTAGCGATTGAGATAACCAAACGCAAGTTCGCTTCAACCATCTCTTTCTTGGCGCGACGAGCCTTAGCTTCACCAATCGACATGCGGCGATTAATATCTTTAATCTCTTCAATCGGTATACCCAAAGCATCAACAATGCGGCGTAGCTTAGCTTGCGACATCATGATTAAAGCTTCGTTGAATTCGATTTCTTCTGTCTTCTTCGCAGCTTTTAAAAGCTTTTTATATAAGCCTTCATCAGTTTCAGAATTAACGAACATGTCGATAAACTCTTTTCGCGAGATGCCTGCATCACTTACAGCGATGTCCATAATGGCTTTCTCGTGGCCACGAACGGTCTCAACTTGAATACGAATCATCTCCCAGAGAGACTCGATAATTTTTGGAACGAATTTAATTTCCATCAAGCCAAGTACTAGCTCAGCTTGAATTTTTCGCGCTTGCTTGCTGTCAAAACCATGTGTGTCTAATGCTTTTGCGTGACGATTATGAAGCTTTTTCATGGCCTTGAAGCGCTCTATTGCTTCATCCATGTCGGGGCCAGTGTCTACTGGCTTTTCTTCTTCCTCTTCTTCATCATCATCGTCTTTCTTTTGCGCTGCCGAACCAGATTGAACTGGGTTCGGATCAATCTCAGCATTCGGGTCGATGAAAGCTACCAATAGGTCAGTCAGACGCATTTCTTCATCTTGAATGGCCTCGAAGTAATCGAGAATAGTTTGAATCGCAGATGGGCAAGCCGCCATCGCCTCGGTAGACTGGCGAATACCGTCTTCGATGCGTTGCGCCAGATTAATTTCGTCAGCGCGTGTAAGCAGGTCAACCGTACCCATTTCGCGCATATACATCCGCACTGGGTCGGTGGTGCGGCCAAACTCACTTTCTACCGCAGTCGCCAACACCGCATCGGTATTGTCATCATCTTCTTCAGCTTCTTTGTCAGACGCCGCTTTATGCAATAGCGTATCAGCATCTGGCACGGCGTCGAATACATCGATGCCCATGTCATTAATCATGTTAACCACTGATTCAATTTGATCAGTGTCATTCATGTCTTCGGGAAGATGGTCGTTAATCTCGCGATAGGTCAAAAAGCCTTGCTCTTTACCTTTTAAGATTAAACGTTTTAATTCGGTTTTTTTGCTACTCGAATCCATTAATTGGACCTCACACTGAAGCGCCTAGACATTGCTTCACGGTTTTTGAAACACGGACACAATCTCTAAGCGAATATTTGCTAATTCGCGGAAGAATTTTTACAACGGGATAACGCTCAATTTTATAACAAAATAAGAATGAATTCGCGCTTTTTCCGCTTAATTTATTGCCTTTGGGCGTATTAGATAAGGCTTAGTGGCAGATATTTCAACAAATGAACAGCAATTGTTAAGCTTTTTTCACTCAGATCGATAACTACCACGTTTAACCGCGCAAATTGAAACTCGTTTCTTTATTGATAGCTCGCTCTAATATACGCAGCTAAGGCCTCCTTTCTAGCCAGTTCTTGCTCATTTAATTGCGTGACCGTCGAACGCTTTGTAAGCACATCAAGCTCTTGCATCGCCTTCGCCACTTCGGCCGCATTATAGTCTTCAATAATCTTAGCCACAGAGGCACGAATCAAGGCGATGGCATCGTCACCTTCGAGAGTATCTAGGTTGTTGTGCTGATGATTCGCTAGCTTCGCCAAAGTGGAGGCAAACGAACGATCACGATAGCGCTCCAACAGCGTTGCGGTGGACATATCTGGGTTACTTTCACACGCCACTCGCAACTCATGTACCATGCCAATGCCTCGAACTTGCTCGTCTGCAATTGCGCCTAGTACCGCAAACTCAGCGTGATGCTCGGGGTACTGCAAAATCAATGATACGGCTCGTCTCACAGGGGTAATGTAGGCTTCTCTTGGTGCTTGCTGAGCTTGTTTTTTCTTGCCGTAACGGCCGCCCTGAAAATTGCCCTTCGAGCTGCCGGCGTTAGACCAATTTGGCGCAGAATATTGCTCAGCATTATTTTGAGCCGGCGATTTTATTCCGAGTAAATCGTGTGCGCTCACTTGGGTTATTACCGAGAGCCGTTCAAGGACTAGCTTTTTCAACACACCGTTGGGCATTTTCTCAATCAGCGGCTTGGCAATCTTACTCAATTTGGCCCGACCATCAAGACGATTAATATCGGCTTGTTGAGTAAGCGTATCAATTAAAAAATCGGGCAGCGGGGTGGCCTCTTTGATTAGCTTTTCAAAACCCTCTTT
>CAKZRZ010000030.1 GCA_937918955.1 uncultured Arenicella sp. | reverse complement strand
GCCAGGGCATTGCCTTCGGCTTCAATGCGAGCAACAAACTCTTTAGCAGTTTCAGCTTGCTCGGCTGTCTCAGCGCTCGGTGCTTGAGCGGGTACAACGTCGCTTGGTTTTTCGTTTGTCTGCTCTGAGCAGGCGACCAATGAGCCTGCAATTGCGAGGCTTATAAGTGATGATTTTAGTTTCATTGTAATTCTCCTAATCAGTTCAACATACTAGTCTGCGTCACGCATCATTTTCTTGATGACAGGTGAAATTAACAACATTACAACAGCGATGCCCAATGCGATGTAACCAACTTGAGTGTACACCTCAACGTAGCCAGCCTTTGCAGCAGCCACATTGGTCATTTGACCGCCGATTGTTTCGGCGCCTGTGGTCCGAGCGATTACGCCTGCGAGATAATTAGAAAGTCCCGAGTACAAGAACCATGCGCCCATGGTCATACCAACTACACGCGCGGGCGCCAGTTTTGTGACCACTGATAAACCTACTGGTGAAACAAAAAGTTCACCCATAGTGTGAATCCAGTAGATCAGGAAGATAAATAATACCGGTGTGAGGCCGACGCTACCTGACCCTTTCATTCCAGCTACCAGAGCTAAGAAACCTAAGCCAGCAAGGGCGACGCCAATGGCAAATTTAACAGGAGTCGAGGGGTTTAGGTTTTTCTTCGCAAGAGCGATCCATAGCCATGCCATTAATGGAGCGAACATAAAGATAAAGCCCGCATTCAATGATTGGAATACCGGACCGGGTACAGACCAGCCAAAAATTTCACGGTCAACCAGACGAGCTGTGAATAGGTTTAGTGATGATCCGGCTTGTTCAAACAATGCCCAGAATGGGATTTGAGCTAGAACAAAATAGAGCGCGGCTAACATGCGTGAACGTTCGTCACCTTTAAGAGCGGTGAACGAGTAGATCAAGAAGCCAATAAACATTGCGATGCCTATTGGGCCTAATATGCCACCGACCAGTTCTTCGTTCATTACTAACAACATTGACACAGCAATGATGCCGACACCAATGAGGTAGCACATCATCTCGTAGTTGATAAACAAAAAGGCTTTCTCTTTTAGTTTTTCGGGGCGAGGCGGTTCAGCCTTGCCTTCTAGCCAGCTTTGACAAGATAAGAAAATAACTAATCCCGCAACCATGCCTATGCCGGCTAGGCCAAAGCCATACTTCCAGCCATGCACAATGCCCAAATAACCGCAGGCGATCGACGCTAAGAATGAGCCTAAGTTAATGCCCATGTAGAAAATTGTGAAACCTGAGTCGCGACGTGAATCGCCGAAACCGTATAGCGAACCAACAATGGTGGATATGTTCGCTTTAAGAAAGCCAACGCCAGCAATAAGAAGAGCTAGTGAAAGATAAAGAATGTTTAAATACATTTCTTCTCGTTCGACTGTCATTTCGATATCGTCGCGAGAAATGCTAGATGGTAAGCCTAATGTTGACGCGTCTTCAATAAGCACGTCATCCTCAGTAAAAGTTACGTACGAGGTTCCTGTAGGTGTAACGAGTTGTTGTTTAGCATCACCACCTCGAGCGTCTAGTGTGATCTCGTACTTAGCGTTGTTGTAAGACAGGTATTGAGTGGAGCCATTGCCCTCAAATGCCATTCCGAAGTGACCCAGCACTAGGAGGATTGCGCCGAATGTAACCGCTTTTCTTGCGCCAAGGTAGCGATCAGCCAACGAGCCCCCGATGATTGTCATTACATACACTAGGGCCGTATAGGCGCCATAAAGTAAGCTAGATTTCTCGTCAGAAAAAAGAAAGTGCTGCGTCAAATAAACAATCAGCAAGCCGCGCATGCCATAGTAAGAGAATCGTTCCCACATTTCAGTTAGGAATAGAATAAACAAACCACGCGGGTGGCCGAGAATCGTTTTCTCGTTCGGGTCGCGGGTTTGCGACAGGGTTGAATCAGTCATGGAAAAATCCTTTGGGGGTTCTTTTGGGTTGTTTAGGTGCAGTGCAAGATCAACATGAGCCAATCGGATTCGCTTGATCCACTTTGTTAAACTGGTCGCATTGCTAACTTTGCAAAAGTAACACAGATATAGGTGATTGCTCAAAAACTATGTAATCGCGAAAAAACTAACTGTTGATGCATCTTATCTTGGCAACAATAAAGAAGGGTACATCGAATGAAAACTTGGAAAATATGCCATTTTTTGAGTGACTTATCTCGCCTGAACTAGGCCTGAGTTTGTAATTCGATCTATGGTTTTCCTTACAAATAAATTTCAGATTTAATCAGAAAGCGCTTAAAACAGAAGATTATTTTGTTAATCGATCTCTAATCCGAACAAACGTTTGTTTTCACTCTAAAACTATATCCCGACAGGTTGTCTTATTTACATTGTTGTAATAAGCTCGTCACAAATTGGCATCAGGCTCGTTCCACGTGTGGCCTGCTGACTGATTCGTAACCACATTTCTTATCAAAGCTCCCGACGTTAGGGAATGCTAATGAGACCCGAACAAAACAAATAGCTTTGACATTACACTTTTCTTTTTCGAAGGGAATTTACTATGCTCGATTTTCGGTATTGTTTGAGGTTTTATTTTCAGAAAAGGTTGCAAACCCCACATTCAATAAACCTTATTTACTAGAGGCCAAGAAGAGAATGAAATATAAAAATCCATTTAAAAAAAGTGCGATAGCGCTGGCGGTTAGTTCAGCGACTATTTTAGCAGGTAGCTTTGGCAGCCTAGCGCACGCTCAAGAAGAAGTAGTAGAACCGGATCTAGAGGAAGTAGTAGTTACTGGCTCGAGGATTCGAAACGCAAATCTAGAGGGCTTTGCTCCTGTTGAAACCTTAGGTCGTCAAAAGCTGCTTTCAAGCGGCTCGGTTGACGTAGGTGATTTACTGGGTAGCCTTCCAGGCTTTAGTGGCTCGCCGATCGGTACTACAACTAACAACGGCGGTAGCGGTGCGGTACAAGTAGACCTACGTGGTCTTGGTGAAGTTCGTACGCTTGTTTTGATCGATGGTGTGCGCACCATTGAAGGTAATGACTTCCAGACAATTCCAACTGCAATGATTGACCGCATCGAAGTGCTAAAAGAAGGCGCGGCGGCAGTTTATGGTGCAGACGCAGTAAGCGGAGTTATCAATGTTATCACTCGTAAAAATATCGAGGGTTTCGAAATTGATGCACAATACTCACAATCACTTGAAGCAAGTGAAGATGATGTAGCTACTGTTAGTTTTGCCACTGGTAAGTCATTTGACCGTGGCAGCGTTCAATTTATTGCTGAGTACTCAGAACAAGGCGGAGCATTTCAAGGCGACTACGGTTATGAGTTTTTCCAAGACTCATTTTTCGTGTTCGATGCAAATGGTACCGCTGATACGTTTCGAGCACGAGGTACTGGCCAAGATGGGATTTTAAGTTCTCAACAAGATCCAGACAATTTTTCTGCTATTACACTAGGTTCTTCTCGAGTGCCTGGTGGTTTCGCTCGCCTTGCAGCGCCAACGACTATCAATGGTCAAGCTTTTGAAGCTGGTGACGTACTAACTCGTGATTTGACCACTGGTCAGCTGCGAGAGTTTCGTGGTGGATTGTTTGATGTTCCAAATGACACTTACAACTACGCTCCTGTAAACTACATTCAAACTCCTTACGAAAAGCTCAATCTTTTCGCATCGTTTGACTATGAGCTGACAGACGATATTACGTTCACTTCTAAAGTGCGTTACAACGATCGTACATCGCAGCAATTTTTAGCTCCCTTACCGTATTCTGGTGGTACTACAGATCCTTCATTTGCTGACATTGTTCCTGGTGTTGCGGTTTCTGGTCAAAGCTTCTTCAACCCATTTGGTGTTGATTTAGACCAAGCGCGTCGCCGCGTTGTCGAAATCGATAGAACGTTTGATCAAGATGTATCTCAAACTCAGGTTATTCTTGGTCTTGACGGCAACTTTGGCCATGACATTCGTTGGAATGCCGGTTTAAGTTACGGTAAGCGTGATCGTACCGACATCGACCGAGGCCAGTTCCTTGGATCTGCAATTGCGCAAGGCTTAGGCCCGTCATTTCAAGACACCGACGGAACTATTCGCTGCGGAACTCCAGGTAACGTTATTGCAGGCTGTGTGCCGATCGATTTATTTGGCGGTCCTGGCTCTATTACTCAAGAGCAGTTGGACTTTGTTTCGGTAGATTTAATTGATGAATTCGAGTCTGAGACTACTATTTTAAATTTCGGCGTAGACGGGTCTCAAAGCCTTCTTGGTTTAGACATTGGTTGGGCCGCGGGTGCAGAATATCGCGACGAACAAGCATCATTTACTCCTGACTTGCTTAAGCAACAAGACGCCGTAACTGGTAACACTGGATTAGGCACCGACGGTGAGTTTGATGTTACGTCTGTTTACGGTGAAGCTGGTACTTCATTATTCGATAATGGCTCTCAAGCGCTTGATGTCAATGTTGGTGTACGTTACGACGATTTCAGTAACTTCGGCTCTAATACTACGTCGCAATTCAAGCTGAAATTTAAGATGACCGAAGGTTTAGTACTGCGAGCGAATTATGCTGAAGTTTTCCGCGCTCCAACTATTGGTGAGTTGTTCGCTGGATTGTCTGATGCTTTCCCAACGGCTACCGACCCATGTGGTGACCGCTTTACTGGTGGTTTCACACCAATTGGTTGTCCCGCAGGCTTTCCTATCGTTCAGGCTGATACTCAGTTACCTGGCCGAGTTGGTGGTAACGAAAACCTAAACCCAGAACAAGGTGATAACACTATTATTGGTTTAGTATTCCAGCCGACCTTTGTCGACGGCTTGAGTTTAACTGTTGACTATTGGGAAATTGAGCTTGACGACGCTATCAGCGCAGTAAGTGCTCAAGGTGTTCTAGACTTCTGTCATCGCGACGGTTTATTGTGTGAAAACATTGGGCGACGTACAGATGGTTCAATTAGCTCAATTCTCTCTGCAGCTCAAAATATCGCAACCGAGTCAGCCAAAGGTTTTGACCTTTCTGTTGACTACAAATGGAATATTGAAAGCATTGGCGCAGATATGGCGTTAAACCTTCAGTACACTCATTTGACTGAGCGTAACTTCCAAGCAGATCCAACGGCAGATGTTCAAGAGCTAGCTGGCACATTCGACAGCACTTTTCAGGATAACTACCTAGAAGACAAGGCTGTGCTTGAGTTGCGTGGTGGAATTGGCAAACTTGGTATCACATACACCCTTGAATACAACGGTGATGCAGAATATGAAACTTCGTTCACTGGTGATACATTGCCTATTGATGAGCAAATTTATCATGATATTTCTGTAGCTTATCAAGTGAATGATTCTATTTCTGTAACTGGCGGTTTCCGCAATATTACAGATGAAGAGCCACCATTCTTTGACTCAGGTTTTAACGCATCTACAGATCCAAGCACATACCGTGTTGATGGTCGTGGATTCTTTGCTCGAGTATCAGCTAAGTTCTAAGTTGTTTCTAGCTACCGCTAGTTACGCTTAACAGCTAATGAGAAACCCATCTTCGCTTAGCGGAGATGGGTTTTTTATTTTAAACATCAAATTAATATTGTATTTTTCATGACAACAAAAAGTGATTATTGGTCTGATTATTGGCAGAGCGATGGAAAAGAAGGCGAAGTATTTGTAAATAGTAAGGGCGAGCGACCAGCATATATAGCCGACTACTGGTCAACTCAATTGGAACTAGCCCCAGATAGCGGAAGCGTTTTAGATATTGCTTCTGGAGCTGGGTCTATTTATGAAAGTTTGACTCAAGAGCGTAGAGCGAAACTGTCGTTATTCGCGAGTGATCTTTCCAAAAAGGCGCTTGATATTTTGTTGAGCAGATTTCCTGAAGCTAAAGCAGTTGTTTGTTCTTCGTTAGAAATTCCTTATGAAAGCCAAAGCTTTGATATGGTCGTTAGTCAGTTTGGTGTTGAGTATGCCGGTGTTGAAGCATTTAGGGAAGCGGCTCGTTTGGTAGCGCCAGGAGGCTATTTGGAAATACTAAGTCATTATCAAGATGGGTATATCGACCAGCGGAATGCCGCATTCATTGACGGAGCAAAAGTCGCAATTAGTAGTGGTTATATTGAAACTGCAATCGAACTTACTAAGGCTATTTTTAGTGGGTCTAAGACTAAAGTGCGCAAGGCTGAAAAGCCGTTTATTTCATCTCAAATTGTATTGGCTGATTATTTAAGATCTAATCCAAAGGGCATTCATCATCATCTCTATTTTGGATATAGAGAGATGTATATGAAAATCCAAAACTATCACGAGAGCGATGTTATTGGATGGTTGAATGCAATGAGAGACGATATCAAGAAAAACTTGATAAAAGTTCGCGCAATTAGAGAAGTGTGTTTGAATCAGGCCGATCTAGATGCGATTTGTTCTGTAATCAAAATTGAAGGGATGAATGATCCGTCGATTTCAACTTTGAATATTCCGGGTACAGACGATATTGTGGGTTGGACAATTTCTGCGCGTAGAGATTGAGGATTTAACCAGTGTGAAAACGGGTCTTTGTACTTTGGAGTGACATGAATATTGCGCCTATTAGATATCAGGGCGAATAGAGAAACCATTGTGAGTCACTATTCATTCATATATTGGCGGCGATTTTCTTAGACAGGGTACGTGAATATTGCTTTAGTCATTTAAATTTTTAAGAATGGACTAGCCTTTTTTCATTCAGCGAGCGAGAAAATTAGCGCTCTCTTCTGGTTATCGATTAGATAGCTGTACTTGGGCGCCAACTGATTCAAAGCGTCTGTTCCGAGTAGCCCTTGAAAGCTGCTTTGGCTGCTTAAGCCAATTTCGGCCACGATCATATCTCTCAAGACAACCGGGCCCAGTTGCAGGCGCTTAACTCGGTAAAGCTTCGCTCGAGTTACTCCATTAGCCGTGCTCAAACTGATTGAACGGCCGGTATCGCTGAGGCCAAGGCGCGCAATAAGCGTGCTTGAGAGAGAGGTGATAGACGCACCGGTATCAAGAAGAAGGCGCGCTGACGATTGCTCGATTGAGCTATTTATCATGAACGAATTGCCAACCTTTACTAAGGGCACAACAAGATTGTTAGATCTCGCTTTAGCTTGTGGCGGGGTTGTCGTACTCGTGTTTTTGTCGGCTTGGGAGTCGGCTAGAGCGCTGTTTAGTTTATCGAGAGTTTGTTGTGCCAAGCTACCCAGCTCAAGATCATAGCTCAGAGCTTGCAACATCGGTTTGGCGGCTTCGACTTCGCCTAGATTGATCATTGAAATGGCCAGCTCGTAGCGAAATCGAGAGAAGCTTGGGTGTCGATCGGTCAAATCTTGATATAGATCCTTTATACCAATCAAGTCGTCACTCTCTTCATAGCTTTTGCGTAAATGGCTGCTGCTGGCACTTAATTTGGTGAGCAAGTTCTCTAGCCTGATCGGGTCATTTTGTAATTCGCTGGCTCTTAGTTGCGCGCGATACGCAAGCCGCCAATCGTTATCGACAAGCGCCGCGTCGCCAAGCAATTCCCAAACTAATACATCATCGAAGGCTTGAGAGATTAGCGATAGGGTGCTTTTCTTTTCGCTTTTAGCCTGCATTAAGGCAGTCGAGATCAGGGTGCGCCTTAGCTGGTCTAATTCAACACTGCTCAAATTTGAGTATCGTTTGTTGATCTCGGATATTGCCGAGGCAAACTCAGCCTCATCAATCAGGCCGCTGATTTCGGCGTAGTCACTCGACTGGCGTGTCGTATCTTGCTCGATGGATTGCTCGCCATCTCTAATAGCCACCTGAGAATCGAGCGTGGTGAGTACATCACCTGTAGCAGGCGGTTTCTCTAACGCTGGTTTTGGGCTGTTGATCATCCATAAGCCAGCCGCGCCAAGCAGAAGCAGAGCGGTCAGAATGAGGCTGTAGAGCGATTTTGGCTGCATAAATTGACGATAACATAAACAAATGACCAGCATGCCGATGCCTTACTAGCCTTTAAGGTCTTACACTTGTTAAGATCTGCCTAGCACGAAAGATATTGCACACGGTTTCGGTTTGTAGTGTTTGATCTCTTCACCGAAACCGATGGCAAAATAGTATCAACTCAAAATTCCACGCAGCGCGGCCTCCAAGGTGTTGCTGTTTTCTAATGATTCAGGACATTAATATGATTAACGACGTATATATTCTAAGCGCAGCGCGCACTGCAATAGGTAGCTTCGGTGGCTCTCTTAAAGGTATTAGCCCAGCAGACCTAGGCGCTTTTGCAACTAAAGCGGCTGTTGAACGCAGTGGTATTGATTCGCAAAGCATTGGCTCAAACGTCGTTGGCCATGTGATTCGTACCGATATAAAAGATGCCTACATGTCTCGCAGAGTCGCACTCGAAGGTGGTTTGCCCGTGCATACACAATCGCTCACGCTTAATCGCTTATGCGGCTCAGGCCTTGAGGCCATCACATTTGCGGCTCAGCAGTTGCAACTGGGTGAAGTTGGTGTAGCAGTGGCCGGCGGCACTGAATGTATGAGCTCAGCTGGTCATTTAATGACTACTAATCGCTGGGGTCAAGCGATGGGCGATAGCACTGTGCAAGACGAACTAACTGGGTCACTGACCGACCCATTTGGTGTTGGGCACATGGGAATTACGGCTGAAAATCTAGCGGCTAAATACGATATCAGCCGAGAGCAGCAGGATGAATTTGCTCTGCAAAGCCAGCAGCGAGCGGTTGCCGCAATCGACAATGGTTATTTTAAAGATCAAATCGTTCCGTTTGAAATCAAAACTCGTAAGGGCGTTACCGTGTTCGATACCGACGAGCATCCTCGTGCGGGTTCAAGCCTAGAAGGCTTAGGCGGTTTGCGAGCAGTCTTTCAGAAAGACGGCACTGTCACGGCGGGTAATGCCTCGGGAATTAATGATGGCGCGGCAATGTTGGTTCTGGCGACTGAAGAGCAAGTTAAACAGCAAAATGCCAAGCCAATGGCTCGCGTGGTGTCATACGGCCGTTGTGGTGTACCAAACGAAATTATGGGCATCGGCCCTGTTGGTGCATGTACTATCGCGCTAGAAAAAGCGGGGTTAACGGTTAACGATATGGATGTAATCGAGTCGAATGAGGCGTTTGCCGCGCAAGCCTTATCGGTTTCTAAAGAACTCGATTTGCCAAATGATAAAACCAACCCTAATGGTGGCGCGATTGCGCTCGGTCACCCAATTGGCGCAAGCGGCGCAATTTTAATGACCAAGTTAATTTACGAGTTGCACCGCGTTGGCGGCAAGTACGGCTTGGTTACTTTATGTATTGGTGGCGGCCAAGGTATTGCCATGGTGATTGAGGCGGTTTAAAGAGCTGGAGTTCTTATTGCTCATCAATCGTCATATTGCTCATCAATCGTCATGCTGAGCGCAGCGAAGTATCTAGCTGTTTAGTCGAAAGCCATGAGATCTTTAGCGTTGCTCAAGATGACTGTTTTGATTTGGCGAGGGCGACTTGACTTCGAACTACGCCCCTCGTCACGGCTTCGAACTACGTCTCTCGTCATGGCTTCGAACCACGCCTCCGTCATGCTGAGCGCAGCGAAGTATCTAGCCGGCTCTGTTCGCGAGTCGCTCTTCGGCATCCATGCGGGTAAAAAAAAGCACTTCAGTTTAGGGCTGAAGTGCTCGAATCAAACTAAATATGTTGTAGGGGTGGGGTATATTCAGTTTGGCTTTCAAATGAAAAACAACATATGAGTTAAGCTCGTTCATTCCTAACTCATGTGCCTATAGTAGCAATAAGCTCGTTTAAGACACATGTAAAATAGCCTCGATTAATCTAACGTTAATAAATGTGCAGTGAATAAGGTGTTTTTAAGGCTGATTTGCCATATAAAGTACCATTTTGGTGCAATTTAGTACTCAATCGCCAATATCGAGTACCAATTTGTTGTATCACCGATGCTGATTTCGACTTCGTGATCGACCTCTTTTTTCAAAATAGCCTTCGCTAGCGGCGAGTCGATGCTAATAAAATTGCGTTTAGCGTCGGTTTCATCGGGCCCCACAATTCGATAACAAACTTCATCGCCGTTGTCTTTTTCGAGCGTAATTGTGGCGCCGAAAAACACTTGATTTTTGTTTCCCACACTGTCAATTACGCGTAAATCAGGCATGCGTTTTTGCAAGTAGCGAATACGCCGATCGATTCCCGCTTGTTCTTTTTTACGATAAATATATTCAGCGTTCTCACTTCGGTCGCCCTCGGCCGCGGCGGCAGCAAGAGCATCATTAACAATTCGGCGTTTAGCCCATAATTGCTTTAGCTCTTTCTCAAGAGCAGCATAGCCCTCAGGCGTGATAATCGCAGTAGATCGTGCTTGTGGAGGGCGCCAACGGGACATTATTTCTCTTTTCTAATTTAAAATTGATTGAACGTCTGTAACCTATGATTGAACGCTGGTGGCGCTTGATTTAGCGCCTGCGGCCCCTTGATCAAGCGTCTGCGACCCCTTGATCAATAGCCGCGCTACGGTCATACTCACGTGCCTGTGACCGAGCTACGAACAATCATTAAATAACGGATTATTGGATGATAAACCGAGCAGAACAAATTTTAAAACACACCTTTGGCTATTCCGAATTTCGGGGCTCGCAAAAAGAGGTGATCGAAACCGTGTTAAACGGCGAAGACGCCTTAGTGCTCATGCCAACCGGTGGCGGTAAATCCTTGTGTTATCAAATACCCGGCTTAGTACGCGAGGGTATGGCGATTGTGGTTTCTCCACTTATTGCCCTAATGCAAGATCAAGTTTCCGCACTGCAACAACTGGGTTTACGCGCGGCCTATCTAAACTCGACTCTTTCCAGAGAAGAGCACAATCAGGTAATGCGCGCAATCTACGACGGCGAGCTCGACATGCTCTATGTCGCGCCGGAGAGATTGTTGCAGCAAAATACCTTAGAGCGTTTAAGCTCGGTTGAGGTGTCGCTGATTGCAATTGACGAAGCGCACTGTGTATCGCAATGGGGGCATGATTTTCGAGTTGATTACCTTGGCTTGCACGTATTGCAGCAAGCTTTCCCAGGTGTGCCTCGTGTGGCGCTAACCGCGACCGCCGATGATCGAACTCGCGAAGAAATTGTTGCTCGTCTAGCGCTATTTCAGCCTAAAGTATTTGTAAGTAGTTTTGATCGCCCGAACATTCGCTATGCCGTACAAGAAAAAGGCGAGGCAAAGTCTCAGCTGTTAGCCTTCTTGCAAGACCATAAAAATCAAGCCGGTGTTGTGTACTGCATGTCGCGCAATCGAGTTGACGGTATTGCTGCATGGCTATCACAACGCGGCATCAAAGCGCTGCCGTATCATGCCGGTTTAAGTGCTGAAGAACGTTCAGAGAATCAGCAACGCTTTCTTCGCGAAGACGCCGTGGTGATGGTTGCCACCGTCGCCTTTGGCATGGGCATTGATAAGC
>CAKZRZ010000029.1 GCA_937918955.1 uncultured Arenicella sp. | reverse complement strand
GCGAGGAGAATTTGTATATCGAACCAAAAACTCATCGTCGAATAAATCATGCTGCAAAAGCACATGCACCATCGCTAAAGCCAACATGCCGTCGGTACCCGGTCGAACAGCAATCCACTCATCAGCAATCGCTTGATAGCCTGTTCGCACGGGGTTCACAGAAACGAACTTGGCACCACGCTCCTTTAATTTTTTAAGGCCAATCTTGATTGGGTTTGAGGCGTGATCTTCGGCTACACCCCACATCATGAAGTACTTAGTTAGATCCCAATCCGGATCACCGAATTCCCAAAAAGCATGGCCAGTGGTATATAAACCCGCTGCCGCCATGTTCACTGAACAAAAACCGCCATGCGCGGCCCAGTTTATAGTGCCAAATTGACTTGCCCAGAAACCAGTTAATGCCTGCATTTGATCTCGACCGGTGAAAAAGGCTAATTTTTTAGGGTCCGTCGCGCGAATGTTCCTTAAACGCATAGTTAAAAGATCGAGCGCCTCATCCCAAGATATTTCTTCGAACTCGCCAGCACCTCGTTCGGTGCCTGGCTTGCGGAGTAATGGTTTGCTTAGTTTCGCCGGCGAACTTTGCTTCATGATGCCAGAGTTGCCCTTAGCACATAGCACGCCTTTATTGATTGGATGGTTCGGGTTGCCTTGAATAAAGCGAACCTCATTACCCTCGGTAGTTACTTTAATACCACAGCGACAAGCGCACATATAACAAGTAGTGAACTTGGTCTCTTGCTCTGCATGGTTTTCAAATTCAGGGAGTGAATCTGCTTGATGGTTCATACCTTCACCGATCGAGAATGAATCGTTTGAAACTATCTCAAACGCTCGCCAAGCTTAATACTTTAAGAACGACGATTTTTTGAGGCTTTAAGCATTACACTTTATAATAACTGCAAATGATTAGCTCATAACATTTTATTATAACAAATCACTAAGCACAACCTAGCAGCTTGTTGCTGCAGATTAAATACTCACTCTTCTAGCCATAAAAAAAGCCCATCGACAGATCGATGGGCTTTGTGATGTTTGCTGCTTCTACAGCCGCGGTGTTAGCCGACTAAACGAGCTTTAACACTCAATTTTTTGGCGATTAAAATCCGTGTCGTTAACCTGCTAAACCAGCGAAATTAAACTGACCCACTGTATCTTTACTAGAAGCAACATCCTGTGCTCCATCATTCTGCTTTGGCTCACTCATTACAGTCTTCAACATTGGCTTTCCTTGCACTAGCTCGACCTTACGTTCAGCGTGGCCGTGCGTGCCACTATCCACATTGCTGTTTGAAAGCTGAGTGTTGCTTAAAAGCTGAGTGTTGTAGCTGGAAAGTTTATGAGCCTGCATGACGGTTCCTCGGTTACTTGAAGTCAGTATAAATGCAAGCTCACAGGCAACCCAAAGAACCTTTTACACTATGAATAGCTAAACAAGTTATATAAAGCCAAGCACAAATAAATTAGAATCATACCGATTAGTTAAAAAATGAGACTTTTAGTACAAATGACAAACGCAAATGACAAGTCTGAGAAATCCTCTGCTGCGCTTCGTGTTCTCAGCATACTTGAAACGGTAGCTAAATCGTCGACACCGATGACCGCAACGGAAATAAATGTGGAGCTCAAACTACCAAAACCAACAATACATCGCTTGTGTACCATGCTTGAAAACGAGGGGTATCTGCAGCCGCGCTTAGATGGTAGAGGCTATTTACCTGGTAAACGCCTTTCTACACTGGCGATGGGCATTTTCAGTAATAACGATCATTGGAGAACTGAACGTCGTGGTATTTTGCAGCGCCTATCAGAAGAAATCGGTGAGACCTGCAATATATCTATCCCCGATGGATCTGAAATGGTTTACTTTGACCGCGTAGAAACTCATTGGCCTTTAAGAATTCAATTGAAGCAAAACCACCGAGTGCCTATTTATTGCACGGCCAGCGGCAAACTTTTTTTGAATAATCTACCAAGCACGAAACGCTCACGGCTTCTTGCCAAGCTCCGTTTCGTACAGCACACGCATAACACTCTAACCGACGTCAACAAGCTAAAAGAAGAATTGAAGCGACTCTCAACGCAAGATATTGGCGTTGATAATGAAGAGTTTATGCAAGGCATGGTCGCCATAGCGGTGCCGTTACGCAGTAATGAAGGTGGTTTTTATGGCGCGCTGACAATGCATGCGCCGAGCGCTCGAATGAGCATGGAAGAAGCACTCAGCCATATCCCTAAACTTCGTGAGTCGGCCAAAGAATTGGTTGAACTTATAGACGAGTAAAATAGACTAGACGAGTAAAATAGACCAGACGAGTAAAGACAAACGCGGTTCGCGGAATCCATTTTTACGGGCCTGTCTTAGCCGTCTTAATTACGGTCGCTGTTGCTGAATTTTGATACGCCAGAGATCTGAGGTTCCTGAACTTATCTTTCTAGATTTCTCAGTATTTTGATGGCGAACCTTATGAGGCTTAACGGTAATATTAACGTCAAGCTCGACTCGAATAGAGCGAAGCAATTCTTCTAAACGACGCTGCATAAGCACTCGAGCCCCTGAGCTGGAGCCATCTACAATAGGTGTTAGATGAATACTTGCTCCTTCGTCGAGATACCCTAAGGCTTCGACAAGCTTTTTGAAAATCAAGTCACCTTCAGCCGTCATAGATGACGAACGTTTGGCATAACGCAAATCCACATTTACCACAGGCCTACCAAGCGAAATCATTAGCTTTTTAAGGCTGTATGAGTTGGTAGTAGATTTTACGGTATAGCTACCGTCACTTTCCTTGGTTATCGATTCGTCGTTTGACTGATGCCATTCGACCTCACTAATTTGAGTATAAGTATCATCGGCCTTCTTAATACCAAACACGGTCATCGGTGGCACAACCGTCTCAGCTTCAGAGTCTCTACCAAAAGACAGTTGGCTCAAAGGCATGAGTGCCGTGAAAACAACACAAGGAGATATAATCTTAGATACAAATTTCGATCTTTTACTTAACGTGTGTAGGGGCACGATAGAACTCTTCAAATCAAAAGTTAACTCTCTCTATCCACCTCAAGCCCGGTTCAAATAAGGCATGGCAGACAAAACGGCGACCTTCAAACACCAGATTAATAGACAGCGTGTATTAGAAGGCCGCGCATATTATCATAGAGATAACAGACAATTGTGAAAATATGTAAAAAAAGCAGTATTAAATATTAGATTAACAATCGCAAAACAATGAAGAAAACCGATCTCGAACTTTGAAAGAGCACGTTACGAATGCATTCAGTATTTTGTCTTGCTTGAAACTAGTAGTTTGGTGCGCTAATTAAATACCACGGTACTATTTCCGTGAACCAGTACTCGATCTTCGAGGTGAGCTCGCAGCCCTCTTGCGAGAACCGTTTTTTCGACATCTTTACCCAAGCGCGCAAGATCTTCCACTGCATCGCTGTGATTAACTCGAAGTACGTCTTGCTCAATGATTGGCCCTTCGTCTAACTGCTGAGTTACATAATGGCAAGTAGCACCAATCAGCTTAACACCGCGACGGTGTGCTTGGTGATACGGCCGAGCACCGATAAAACTTGGCAAGAAACTATGATGGATATTAATCACTTGATGCTGATACTTTTCACACAAAGCCGGTGGAATAATCTGCATGTACCTCGCAAGCACCACGGCATCGGCCTGATAAGAATCGACTAAACGCCCTACTTCGTCAAAACCGACTTGCTTGTTATCTTTCTCAATTGGCACATGATGGTAGTCAATGCCATAGAATTCTGTCAGGCTGCGCATTTTTTCATGATTAGAAATCACGCAGGTTATCTCACAATCAAGCTCTTTGCTGTTCCAGCGGTCGAGTAAATCGGCTAAGCAATGAGTGCCTTTGCTCACCATCAACACCACACGCTTTTTAACCGCGCTGTCAACAATGCGCCAGTTCATGTTGAACTCAGCGGCAATCGGCTTAAACAACTCTTCGAACTCTTGGCGCGAGACGTTTAAGGAATCTGCCAGCACTTCAATTCGCGAGAAGAACCAATTACTTTCTGCTTCTGAGTGATGATTTGACTGTGAAATCCATCCCCCGCTCTTTGTGATTAGATCACCAACACGATTAACAATGCCCGCTTGGTCTGGACAATCGAATACAAGACGATAAGTGTGAGTCATCGAGAAATTCCTTGATCAAGGAACAGTTGAACTATTTGTGAACTGAATTTATCACAACTACTCAACTTGCATATGTAAAGTTGTTTGGATTTTTTCATTTAACTAAAGGACACTCAGGCTCGATGGCGAGTGACTCAATGTGCTACGGTTAGGAAACAATAAGAAGACAAAAGCCCTCGAGACAAAACATGCCAAGAAAAACGCTCAAGACTCTCATTTCATTGGTCATAATGCTTAGCGCCGCGATGAGCAATTGGGCATGGGCAAGCATTGACCAAAGCATCAACGATGGCTTCAAGCCGATCGCTAAGGCCTTAGCTGACGTAGTGTTTTTCGCCATCCCTATCAATGGCAGTGATGCGCCAATTATTGTGCTTTTGCTAGTCAGCTGTGGTTTGTTTTTTACGGCCTACCTTGGCTTTATAAACTTCAAAGGCTTTGGCCACGCTCTACGAATAGTACGAGGAGATTTCGCTGACAAAAATGCACCCGGTGAGGTCAGCCATTTTCAAGCCCTATCTACCGCTGTCTCGGGGACGGTTGGAGTTGGTAATGTTGCAGCAGTAGCCATTGCCATTTCAATGGGCGGACCAGGCGCCACGTTTTGGATGATTGTTGCAGGCTTAATTGGTATGTCCTCTAAGTTTGCTGAGTGCACGCTAGGAGTAAAGTACCGACAAGAGAATAGCGACGGCACTGTTTTCGGTGGCCCGATGTTCTATTTAGAAAAAGGCATGGCCGCGTTAAAAATGCCCAAATTTGGCAAGAGCATGGCAGTGTACTACGCGATTTGCATTGTGATCGGCACACTTGGCATTGGCTGTATGTTTCAGTCGAATCAGGCGTACAGCATATTTGTCGACACCACCGGTGGTGTCGATAGCTACTTCGCTAACAAAGCATGGATGGTCGGCGCGGTTTTAGCTGTGTTAACCGCGTTAGTTATTGTTGGTGGTATTAAATCAATTGCGGCAGTAACCAGTAAAATGGTTCCAGTGATGGCGGGACTCTACCTAATCGCTGCATTAATTGTAATTGGCGCGAACGCCGACAAACTGCCATTCGCGTTTAGCGCAATTATCACTGGCGCGTTCAGCCCAGAAGGTGCTTCAGGCGGCATGATTGGAGTCTTGATATTGGGCTTTCGACGCGCAGCGTTTTCTAATGAAGCAGGGCTAGGCTCATCCTCAATCGCACATTCGGCAGTGAAAACCAAAGAGCCTGTTACCGAGGGCTATGTGGCAATGCTCGAGCCATTTATAGATACGGTAGTGATCTGTACCATTACGGCGTTGTTGATCATTGTCACGGTGTATGACCCAAGTATCACAGCAGCGGGCGATATTAGCGGCGTTGAACTTACCTCATCAGCGTTTGCCAGTGTAATACCTTGGTTCCCGTATGTGCTCACCGTGGTGGTGATCCTATTTGCCTACTCGACCATGGTAGCGTGGTCTTACTATGGACTCGCAGGTTGGGTTTACTTATTCGGCAACGGCAAAATGACAAAGCTTAGTTATAACTTGGTTTTTTGTCTGTTCGTAATGATCGGCTGCGCGATCAAATTAGATGCCGTGCTGGAATTTTCAGATTCGATGGTTTTCGCCATGGCACTGGCGAACATAGTTGGCATTATGTTGATGGCGCCGATAGTAAAACGTGAAGTTAAGGAGTATTGGCAACGCTTGGAAGCGAATAAATAAGAGCTCAAAATCACTCTAAACTTTGAAGTAATGAGTACTGAATGTAGCCAGCGACAATGCAGCTGGCTACATTTTAAAATAACGGTTCTAGCGTCGCTGAACTCATGACAATATAGTAGCTAAGATCTATTCGAAATCACTTCAAGTATTGCGCACAAACTTATTCTGCGTTCTCTAAAAAATTAGGAATTAGGATTACCCATCAATGCCTCGTGAACTTGATTCAGTAAAGCCTGATTATGTTTCACCTTTTCAATAACCTGAGAGTACGACAATAGCTCCATCGGCTGATGCCGCTGTTCCGCGGCAATTTGCGCAAGGTATTTCGCGTGTTCAAAAAAGATTCCGTAAGCCTGCCAAACCGAATATTTGGGGTCGAACATATGAGTCGGCAGTGATGCAACACCATTAACTTCAATGACCACGAATTCGCCGCGCATAAAAGCGGCTTCGTCAGCTGCTTTGACGTCCACACGCCCAAAATTGAAACCAGGCTGCGAGTCGAACACATCGAAAATAGCTTGCTTTAATTCTGGCGTATGCAAATGCATGTCATCCGTGAACTTACAGCCGAGCGTGTGCGAGCCGATAAAAGACAAACGCTTTTCAGTGCCCTCTTCTAAGACTTCAGACGTGTCAATATCTTGCAAAAACGAGTTCCAATGCTTGGTATAACGATGATGATTTCGCGCAAGCACCGACACAGAGTCTCGGCCATTGCCAACTATTGTTGGGAAATGTTTTTGATTAATACCAGTGATTTTTGGCTGACCATTTTGACGAATATAGAAAACACCACATTCATAGGGGTTTGGTGTGAACTTTTGCAAGATATAACCGCCAAGCAAGCGCGGTGTATGCTTTTCGACGTCCTCGTCGCTAGTAACTTTTACGATGCCTTTACCGACGCTACCAACATTTGATTTCAAAATAACTGGGTAGCCATGTTCTGCTACAAACTCCGTTATAGCTTGTTTTTTTTCATCAATGGTCAATTCGCCTTCAATCAGGATGCTTGGCAGAAAGTACCGTTGATCAAACGCTAGTTGGCTGTCGAACTTAGAGCCTAAGCCAATTTCACCATGATCCATAGCGTAGTTAGCCTTTGCCAACCCTTTGATGCCCACCCGATTGATCAAACATTGAACGCCTAAGTATATATAGAATGGGAATTCGAATACTCGAGGGTTCCAAAATTCGTATTTTTTAATCAAAACGGGGGCCTATATTTTTATTTCGGGCGTACAAGTTGCGCCAAGCATAAACTTGCTAGTAACCCATATGCCTATAAACTAAGGCGCCGATTGTAAGACGGCCTAGTTCAATAATCTAGCTCAATGACCTAGCGTGATAGCGATATATTCTGAGGGTGTTTGATTTATGAATCAGGCTCAACTGCACTTTCAATAATTCTAATAAGCTGATGCCAATAACATAATAAGATAATTTTTCTTCCACTCACTGATAATTTGACCTGATTTTGCCTATTTTTATTGCGGTTGTTTATGAGCGAATTCACCTAATTACTTTTGGTGTGAATTGTAAACAAGTAATCAGTCGCTGATTTCCACGTGGACCGATATCTATATAATCATTGATGCCTTGGGCAAAGAACTTCCTACATCAAGCATGTAAGACGTGCTTTAAGTTTGGGGGATACTCCAGTTCTAGGCGCAATGGCCTAAAGATTAAAGTTCCAGAGCCCTTGATCAAAACAAGATTATGAGGAGAGAAATCCCACCGAATTTTCGGACTTGTTAACCAAGGGCTCTGAAATTTTGCGAAAGAAACGTGCCTCCTCTTACTTTGACAACCTCTTATTCAGCTGCCATTGATATAGAGAGGGAACGTCTTTCATTTTTTGGTTTAGACCTTCAACGTAGGGTTGAGGACGATAATCGAGCTTAAACTTTCTATTACCCGAAACACCGACAATTCTGGCGTCGGGGCCCTCTGCCAAGCCTTCAAGCGTGACAATTTCATCGCGTGATGCGCCGCCTTCGACAATCACTTTTAGGTTCCACGTAGTGTTATAACGGCCATGGCCAGGCTGCCAATACCCAGCACCGCTGCCATCCCAAATCGGATAAAAGGCTCTATCATCATCGTCTCTTAGAGCGCTAATATAAAAATGTGTATGGTCATACAAGTTCTGATGATTAGCGCCCGCATGTTGATCCAGCACTGGGGTTTCAAAAACATGCGTATTAAGAAATACCGACTTAGTCGACTGTGTATTAAAACTCAAGGAGTGTTGCAAAGGGTTTCTGATCATCAGGTTTTGAACAAGCACGTTATGAACATTGCCGGCATGAACCGCATAGTGCCCTTTGCGTTGACCTAGGCTCTGAATGTCAGAAATAGTGACGTTTGCACTATTGTAGGAAAGCACGCCGCTATCAGCGTTACGAATACTAATGTCACGAATCCAGCCGTTGTATACGCTGGTAAAATAAACGCCGTTGAATCCTCGCTCAAGATGATGACCGAAGCTTGGCGCATTTGGAAATTCAAGGGAGAGGTCTTCAATACCGACCTCTGAAAGATGTTCCCATCTAGCAAATTGAGCAGGAACCTCCTCGGAAATATCATGCAAAAGTGGATCACTAATGGTTATATTATTTTGGTCGATTGCGACGATTTCCGTCTTTTGACGCACTAGCGGGCGATCTGGATTGGTCCAATGATGTGAGCCAATTTTCAAGCTTGTATCACCGTAAATTTGTTTTAGAAGTTCACCGCTCTCGCCGTCGCGATTGAGCCACTGCAGCTCTAGCACATCCCCCACTTCTAAGTCTGCGCTGCTTTTAACTAAGATGCTTCGACTGGCTGCTTTAGCTTCAAGAGCTACCGCGACCACTTCGATTTCGGGGTCATTTTTTACAAGATAAGGTGCCGAGCGAGTTCCCGGTTTTTGAACCCAAATAAAACCACCGCTCCAAGAATATTCTGAGAATAGCTCGTCGATATTATGAACCTCTTCTCGCTGCCTTTTATCGTATTTCGACAGGTACTCGGTTAACTCGCTTAGTGATTCTCCTTTGTCGATCATTGCCAGCGGACGCGGGAAAAACAAAGTGGTTCCTTGTCGGCCGGACCCGGCACCTCGAAGCACCATATCACCTCGCGTGATGCGCAATACTTCAGACACGATTAAGCGACCTTTCGGGAACAGCAACACCACTGACCCTTTAGTACTATTCGCTTTTTCGATCGCCTTTAAAATCGCTTTCGAATCGTCCTTACCATCGTTAGCCACAGCACCAAAGTCAGTAACACTAATGATACGCTTTTGAACATTGGGAATTTCCGTTTCCCCGTGTCTGTACCCCGCATAAGAAAAATCAGGCAATCGCATCTCACCATTCTCAGCTTTGAGCAAAATATCTGGCGTTGCATTCACAGTCATCGACAAAGTCATGAATGCAATCGCTAATCCAGCGCGCATCAAACGGCTGACACTGCTTAGTGTGTATGAGTCAGCGTCGGCTGCGTTTAAGTGGTTCATTTCGGTAATTGGCATTTGATTTCTTAAAGGTTGATGTTTGTAAGCACGCTCGGTAACGTACTAGTAGTTAGCTTGGGCAAGCGGCGCTACTTCATTTAAATAAGCCCGGCAGTGTCAGAGACAAACTAGGTATAAAGCTGATTAACAAAAGAGCCACAATTAACGCTCCATAGAAAGGCGCAATGGTTCTAATGGTTTTCTCAATTGGAACTTTACCCACTGCAGAGCCAACAAAAAGCACCGCGCCCACCGGCGGAGTGACCAGCCCAATACCAAGGTTAATCATCATAATTACGCCAAAATGAACTGGGTCGACTCCAGCTTGCGCCACTACTGGCAAGAAGATAGGAGTCGTAATTACAATCAATGGAGACATATCCATGAACGTGCCAAGAAACAACAAAAACAGGTTTACAATCAATAAAATCAGTATCGGATTATCAGTGATGGTATTGATCAGCTCGGCCAACTTTGTCGGTGCTTCTAGAATCGCAAGAGCGTAACCAAAGGACGTCGCTGCTCCGATAATCAATAACACCATGGCGGTAATTTTTACCGACTCTTTGGCCGACTCAAAGAGCTTGCTTATGCCCAATGTTCGATAGACTAGTAAGCCAATCAGCATGGTGTAAACCACCGCAATAGCTGATGATTCTGTTGCGGTAAAAATGCCTGACAAGATACCGCCCATGATAATGATGGCCGTCATCAATCCAGGTATCGCCCAAATAAAGGAGCCAAGTAAAGCTCGCCACCCAGGGAATCGACCGCTCGGGTAGTTGCGCTTAATAGCGACAATCCATGCCACGACCATGAGTAATGCACCGGTTAGAACTCCCGGAATAACCCCAGCCAAGAATAGATCGCCAACGGACACTCCTTTGCCGGCCGACGCGGCATAGATAATCATATTGTGCGAAGGCGGGATAAGGAGTCCGACTATGGCAGCGGTGACCGTGACATTGACCGCGTAGTCGCCATCGTAGCCCTTTTCTCGCATGAGCGGCGTCAGAGCCGAGCCCATGGCTGATGCGCTTGCGATGGCCGAACCTGACACCGCACCAAATAGCATTGAGGCACCAATGTTTACGCGCCCTAAACCTCCACGACCATGACCAAAAAAACCTTCAGCAACACGAACTAAACGATCGGCAATACCAGATCGATACATCAAATCACCAGCGAATACGAAAAACGGTATCGCCATTAATGTAAAGACACTCATACCAGAAGCCATTCGTTGAAACACAACAACCAGCTGAAAGTCCAAGGCAATAAACGTTAGGATTGAGGACGCTAGCAAGGCAAAGGCGACGGGCACGCCCATCAACAATAAAACGATGAGCGAAATTAGTAGTACAGCAAGTTCCATTAAGCGCCTCCTCGTTCACCGAATTCGTTAACAATTCGCTCTATTGAAAACAAAGCAATTAAAATGCCAGCGATGGGTAGCGCAATATAAACGGCACCTCGAGGAATGCCGAGCGTCGGCACAACATGAGACCAGGTTCCGATCACAAGTTGATACCCCCATATGAGCATGGCGAGACCGCAAAAGCCGACGACGCTATTAGCGAATACTCGCATCGTCGAAGCAATTCTTGCTGGCATGGCGCGCTCCAATGCTTCAATCCTGATATGAAAACCTTCACGCACTCCCGCGGCAGCGGCAAATAACACGTACCAAATCATCAGAACGAGTGCCGATTGCTCCGACCAATCAGGCGACTGCTTGAGAACATATCTACCGAACACTTGCCAAGTGACAATGGCGGTCATTATCAAGAGGCCAATTGCTCCAAGCACAATAAATACTTTGGCGAGCTGATGTGTCGCGCGGCCAATCGTTTGCTTATCCACTAGCTGGCCCCTCTCATATTAACGATATCTTCGATTAACCGTCGTTGCTCCGGCAACTCACTCTTACGGTCCCATAATGGTTTCATTAAGTCTGAAAATTCATTGATATTATCAACTTCGTTGATTTGCACACCGCTAGCGATGACGGTTTTACGAGCCTCCTTAACACGTTCAGCCCATAGGCCTCGCATTATACCGACCGATTGCTCAGCACTTTCCATCACCGCAGCCTGATCAGAATCACTCAACGAAGACCAACGATGCTGAGACATTACAAGCACTTCGGGGGCCATTACATGACGTGTCAAACTGTAATATTGAGCTACCTCAAAATGGCGCCCAGCTTCATAGGAGGGCCAGTTATTTTCAGCGCCATCGATCACGCCCTGAACCAGGCTTTGATAGACTTCGCCTAAATACATTGGCGTAGCGTCTGCACCTAGGGCGTTTATCATCGAGACATAAACATCTGAATTTTGCACCCGAATCTTCATGCCCTTCATATCATCAGGTGTGCGTATAGGCCCTTTGGTGTTGTAGAACGAACGCATCCCCGAGTCGTAGTAACATAAGCCCACGAGACCATGACCCTGTAAAGAATTTAATATTGCCTTGCCAGGCGCACCATCTAAAGAACGATGCAAATGCGCTTCATCTTTGAAAAGAAATGGCAAACATGGAACCACGGTCATTGGCGCAATAGAGTTAAGCGGCGCCGCGTTAACACGATTAATGTCAAGCCCGCCGAATATCGTAATTTCGAGCGTGTCACGCTCTGAACCTAGCTGGCCACCGGCATAAACCTTAATGCCGAGGCGCCCATCTGTTTTCTCAGATAACAATCTACCCATTGCTTCAACCGCCTTTACCGTGGGGTAATCTGGCAAGTGATGATCTGAGGCATAAAGCGATCGTGTGCGGCGTTCCCCGCACCCTGTAGCGCCCAACACGCCAATGCTCGCGAGTGTGCCGAGGGCTTTTCTTCTGGTAACCATAGAGTATTAGTTCTTAATTGTTATCGTGCTCGTTATAGGCCTTATTCGGTCGCCAAAATGACTCTCGCTATTCTCGCTATTCGTGCTATTTGAAATTGATTTTGAAAAGCTTACGTTTATGTCATAGAATGACACCGGTTACCTAAGATACATTAAAAAAGGTTCTCGGTGCAACATCAATTAAAATCAAAGTCAATTTTAAGGTTTAAATGAAACTAGAAGACACGCATTCAGAGCAAGATATTGTCGCTATCTCTAACAATATTACTCAAGCTCGCATCACGCGCACAGGCCTGCCGGAGTTTCCAGGAGAGCTTCCAAAAACTCTCGAAACTGCTTATAGAATTCAAGATTGCAGCATCGCTAGCTGGAACGACAAAATTGTCGGTTGGAAGGTGGGCGGCATACCCGCGCATCTTCAAGATGCCTTTGAATGCGATCGTTTAACTGGCCCTATTTATGCCACAAGTGTGAAGAACTATTGCGTAGGTGAATCAACTCAAATGCCTGTTTTTAAAAACGGCTTTGCCGCGATTGAAGCCGAATTCATTCTCCAGTTAAAAGATGTTTCAAAGCTCCCTGATAAAAACCTTACTGAACAACAA
Organism: uncultured Arenicella sp.; assembly: GCA_937918955.1. GTDB lineage: Bacteria > Pseudomonadota > Gammaproteobacteria > Arenicellales > Arenicellaceae > Arenicella. The sequence continues at coordinate 6,646 of CAKZRZ010000029.1, read as the reverse complement.
ATAATCAATTCGATCGATAAAGTTTACATCGGCGCTGAGATCGCCAGCAGCCCAATCCAAAACATTAACGATTTCGGGCCTGTCGCACCAATTAGTGATTTTGGCAACAACTCAGGCATGATTATCGGGCCTGAAATTGAGAATTGGCGCAATCTAGATCTGTCGAGCGTTGATGTAACTGTTGTGATAGACGAACAAGTTCACGGGCCAACAACAAGCCCAGCGGGCATGGCTGGGCCTTATGGCGCGGCGAAATTTTTGATAGAGCAATTGAAACAACGTGGCTATGACATTGAACCAGGCACTTACATTTCTAGTGGAGCTATCACAGGCGTTCACGATTCAAATGTCGGCAGCTCCTCAACCATTACCTTCGAAGGCTTAGGCTCGTTTGATCTAAACTTAATATCTAACGGTTAGTGCACAAAGGCCTAACGCACCAAATTGCCTCTATAAAAAAGCGTCATAATAAAAGTTTCTTAGCAAAAACCTAGGCCTATAATATAGTAAGCGGTGAAAACGAAAAGATAGTAGCCACTACCGCAATGCGATAAACTGCGCATTGGGCAATACCACTGCCTAGACTAACAACTAAAGTCACTGAAACTATGGCCAATGAAACCATGATTACCGATACTGCCGCCGTTAAACTGAGAATGTTTATCATTGTATAAGGTATGACGATCAACAAGGAAAACGACATTGCCGAGATTACAAGGCGATGGCTTAGTGAGCTAGAACTCAAAGGCCAGCGGCGGTCTACCATCAACGACGTCGCTAGACTCGCAGGCGTGTCGAAAAAAACTGTCTCGAGGGTGATTAACAAATCGGCGGACGTCAGAGAATCAACCCGTCTAAAGGTAGAGACTGTAGTCCAGGCAATCAACTTTCAGCCAAATGTTCAAGCTCGCGGCTTGGCGTCAAGGCACGCCTACTTAGTCGGCGTAATCTACGATAATCCAAACCCTCAATATACCGTAAATATGCAACAAGGCATTCTCGAAGGTTTAAAAGGCTCGGGGTATGAGCTCGTGGTTCATCCGTGCGACCGAAATCAGCCAGACTTTGTTCAAGAAGCCAAGCAATTTATAGAACGACAAAAACTTAGGGGAGTAATCCTCACGCCGTCTGTCTCTGAAGATGAGCGAATGGCGGATATGCTTCGCTATATTGGCTGCGATTACTTACGTATTGCTTCAGTTAAGCTCGACGATGCCAAGCATATGATGGTCTCTAATGATAAATTTGGAGGCATCGCCGTAGCAAACCATTTGTGCGAGTTAGGACATAGACGAATTGCGTTTGTGACCGGTAAAAAAGGCTTTAGATCCTCAGAGGAGCGGCAGAAAGGTTTTGAGTCTGGCTTGGCCGAATATGGCTTGGCTCTCGAAGCAAAGTATATCGCTCAAGGCCAATATACCTTTGAATCCGGAATCGAGGCTGGGCACCAATTACTTGCTCTTAGGCCAATGCCTACCGCAATTTTCGCGGCGAATGATGAAATGGCCGCTGGGGTACTGCAAGCGATGCGTATTAAACAATTTAGAGCACCTGATAACATTTCGATTGTAGGATACGATGATTTTCAAATTGCCAAAAATGTATGGCCAAGATTGACCACAGTGCACGTACCAATTGCCAGTATGGGCAAGCTCGCGGCCGAGCACATGCTTGCCATGGGCACGTCCAATGAACCGGGGCCCGAAATTACTCCTTGGCTGATCGAGCGAGAGTCATCGGGTCCTCCACCCAAATAATTGAGTCGAAAATTTGAACTTAACCACGCCTCATTTCTCCAAATAAGCTCGCCACATTGCTCGTTTTTTCTTGAAATCATGATTGGTTTAGAAAGTAAAAACACCCTACAAATCTCTAAGTAGTTATCTAAAACTGTTTGCAATTTTCTTATCGAATCCTATAATGACACCGGTTACCGTTTTTAAATTGAAGAAAATAGTCAAGATAGTAATGTGTGAAAACTGCATCAGATGACAGTCTCAAACACCTTGAATAAAGCCGACAATACAAGCTTGAAGGCTCGCTAGTGAGATTCTTATGTTCTCCAAAGTAGCAGGCTCTAAATGTCGTACTCACTCAAGGAACGATGTTCCTTTTTTGACCTACTAATCTTCGCAACCGCAAATTGGAATAACAGCTACCTCAAGAGATGGCAGACGAAAAATTGATTACACCCACAAGCAAATTAACCCTATCCGCTAAGTTCAGCAAAGGTTTCGAACAATGAAAGACCACTCTCCATTTAATCTTGACGCCAAATGGGCGATTGTTACTGGCGCCAATACTGGTCTAGGCCAAGCAATGGCAATTGCTCTCGCTGAAGCTGGCGCTAATATAGTATTAGTCGGCCGTTCATCATGTGCCAACACTGCCTCAGAAATATCAAATCTCGAGCGCAAATCGATCGAAATCAACGCTGATCTAGGCGACAAGCAAAGCTGGGCCGGCATTATCGAAGAAGCCCATCAACAGACAGGACAGTTAGATATATTGGTGAACAATGCGGGCATCATTCGTCGTAACGATGCCCTTGAGTTTGGCGAGCAAGACTGGGACGACGTACTCGATGTGAATTTAAAAAGCGTGTTCTTTTTATCACAAGCATTTGCTAAGAAAGCCGCAGCGGCTGGCACTAAGGCTAAAATAATCAATATTGCATCAATGCTCTCTTATCAAGGAGGCATTCGCGTTGCTTCGTACACCGCCTCGAAATCGGCAGTGATGGGCTTGACCCGTCTATTAGCGAATGAATGGTCAGGCATGTCGATAAACGTTAACGCGATTGCACCGGGGTATTTTGCTACAAACAATACAGCAGCACTGCAAGCCGACGAAAAAAGAAACAGTGAGATTCTTGGTCGCATTCCAGCTGGACGCTGGGGCAACCCCGAAGATATAGGAGGTGCGGTTGTATTTTTGGCGTCTTCTGCATCAAATTATGTAAACGGCGTGACGCTGCCTGTAGATGGGGGTTGGCTAGCAAGATAGTAGTAAGCAACAAGAAATACTGGCCACAGATAAGGCTGGTTAGGTGCACAAATGCATCAAAAATTTATAACAAACGAGGATTGAATGATGAAAAGAAAAAATCATAAAACTACAACTTCACAACATGGGCTTTTCCAAAAAAAATCCATGACCCCGGTAGCAGTAGCAGTATGCATGAGCATTGGCTTTGCCGGCACTGCGCTTGCGCAGAGCCAAGAGCAACCGGTAGATGGTGAAGTCTTAGAAGAAGTAGTGGTTACCGGAATTCGCAGTTCACTAGCAAATGCATTGGCCGAAAAGCGAGATTCCGACAACTTAGTTGAAGTCATTATCGCTGAAGACATCGGCAAGCTTCCTGACCAAAACCTCGCTGAGGTTCTCGAAAACATTACTGGTGTTCAGATTACCCGTCGAGCGGGTGTTGGTACCGGCGTTCAAATTCGCGGTACGAATGCAAATCGAGTCGAGATTAATGGCGTGTCGACTGTCGGTTCAGGCTCAGGTCGAAGCGGCATTGACTTCGAAGATGTCAACGCATCTATTATTGCTGCGGTTGAAGTTGTAAAGGCGCCAGAAGCCAAAACAATTGAAGGCTCGGTCGGCGGCACTATTAACCTTCGTACCATTCGCCCTCTTGATCTGAAAGAAACATTGGGTTCGATCCGTGTTCAAGGCGAAGACAGCAGCCTGAGTACTGAAAGTATTCAGCCTCGAGTTTCTGCTGCATGGGGTGACAATTGGACGACTGATGCTGGCGAGTTCGGCGTAGTAATTAGTGGAAGCTACACCGAGCAAGAAGCGGTGTCGTTTCGTCCGCGCGCTGACCGTGATAATATTTCCTCACCTCCAGGCGCAAACCCCTCTGAATTTCTCGGTATTCAGTTCCTTGTTCAAGAGCAAGAGAACGATGACTTTGAAACTCTTAATCTTGCAACTAGCTTTGAGTGGGCGCCAAATGACAATCTAAAACTTTATTTCGACGCAATCATTAACGAGCAAGAGCGTAGCCAAGACTCATACAGACTGCAAGCGTCTGGCGTAAGTGCTTTTAGAAATGTCAGCGTACCAACTGCTTTTGAGACGGTGGACTTTGGTGTTGGGCCGGGCGTCTTCCCTGCGGCGCTAGCCGGGACTATTGAACCTGATTTGGCTCTGGATGACGATGATCCTAACTTGCGCTTCTCCAGCGATACAGGTTCGCGTATTACCGACAATGAGATATTTTCTCTGGGTGCAGAGTGGCAAATCAATGAAAGACTTAGCTCTAGGTTTGAGGTTTCAGCTACAAGCTCAGACACGGTCAACCCTAATCTAAGCACTACTCTAAACTTCATTAACCCTAATTGCCCTCTCGATGGCACCAGCAATGATAACTGTGTGCCATTTCGCTATGACCTTTCTGGAGGCACTCTGGCCTTTGGCGTTAACTTTGATTCTCCATTTGCGCCATCTCAAGCCGACTTGCTGAATCCGGCTAATGTTGTATTAGACCAAGTTATTGTTGGCCGAAATACAACTGAGAACGAAGAAAATGCGATCCGTGCAGATTTTGTATATGACATAGATTTCAATGCCATTCAATCAATTAGTTTCGGTGCTCGCTATAACGAGTCTTCAAGTAGGTTTGATGATGTCGAAGATCGTATTGGCGGTTTTAGCCAACTTGTCGATAGTCCCAACGGCCTATTATTTGCCGACCTTTTAGTTGCCGGTCCGAACAATTTTAACGCGGGCGATGGACGCAGTCTGTTTATCGAGAACTTCCTTTTGGTAGATCCAGATCGCGCCTTCTCTGACCCGCAAGGAACTATCGATGCGCTACAGCAAGCGGTCATCACGCATGACCCAGCAAGCCCAGATATTTTGAATCTGCAATCGGATCAAGATCAGTTCTTTGATGTTAGCGAAGAAACTATCGCACTGTACGCTCAAGCAAACTTTGAGTACGGCATATTTCGCGGTAATTTCGGCTTACGTTATTTAGAGACTGAAGTTGATTCTGTGGCCTTTGGCCCTGAAGATGCCAATGGTAATCGGTCGTTGCAGTCAACACCGGGTGAGTACGATTTCGTATTGCCGCGTTTGAACATCGTAGCGCAACCGCGCGAAGATGTGCTAGTGCGATTAGGGTACGGCTCAGATATTAGACGTCCAAACTTTAACAGCTTAAACACAGCGTTCACGTTCGACAATCAAGAAAACACGGCGGTCAGTTTGGGCAACCCGAGCCTAGAGCCGGAAGAAGTTGATTCGTTTGATATAGGCGTTGAGTGGTACTTCGCACCATCAGCGGTAGCAAGTATCGGATACTTTCGAAAAGAGCGAACCAACATCTTTGGTCAAAATTTCGAAGGCGCGGCGCTTCTTCCATCTGACGACGTAGTCGGTGGCCTTGTTCGTGAAACTGATCCGAGTTGTCCTGGTGGCGGCATTTTCAACCCAACCGTCATACCAAACATACTAGGCAACCCAAATCAATTGGGTTTGTGTGTCGATTTTACTCAGCCGGGTAACGATCCAGAGACAACGACTCAGTCGGGTATCGAGATCGCGTTTCAGTATGACTTATCAAGCTTTGAAGATTCTTTAGGTTGGGCTTCTGGATTTGGCGTTATTGCCAACTACACCAATCAAGACTTCAGCGGAGGCTCGGACGTAGATTCTACCTCTGGTCGAGGGCTGCAAGTTCTAGGTGAGGTTAGCATACCAAGGGGTTTACTCGATTTTTCTGAAGATGCTTACAATATTACCTTGTTCTATGAGAAGTACGGTTTGTCTGCTCGAGCTCGCTACACTTGGCGTGAAGGTTTTCGCACCAATGATTTTGGAGGCGGGGCGAACACCAGTGGTAGCAGTACATTCAGCTTTCCTGTTAACACATTGGATAGAGGACAGTTAAACGCCAGTATCAGCTATGACGTTAGCGAGAATCTAAATATTGGCGTTGAGGTTGTAAACCTAACTGAAGAAGGGATTGAGCAACGTTGCGTTAGTGAAACTGGCCCTCTTTGTTTTGTAGGAATCCCTGATCGACGCATCACCTTTGGAGCGAGTTATAAGTTCTAAACTCTAGCGTTATAAAATAAGGCCTCGCAATATTTGCTCGGTCTTATGATCTTGTATATTAAAGCCCGATTTATCGGGCTTTAATTTTTACGGCATCCACAATCGCCAAAACACCAAGTTACAAGGAATATGTAGCATCAATACTTGAGCATCGATGCTCGTGCAATCAATAGTAAACTCAAGTTCTAATGCGAACTCGAAACGCTCAATAATGAATGGAGCTAATGTATAGAATTTAGACAAACTCGCTTAAGTCACAAAGCGTTTTTCTATATAGGACGAAATCAGCATGCTAAACTTCGTCTCCTTTTTTACGTCTGTTACATTTTCGAGTCTAGCTAACTATGTGGTTCAAAAACCTTCGAATATATCGTCTAAACAATAGCCTTAGGCACACGCCCGAGGCTTTAAACGAAGCGCTCAAAAAACATGAGTTTACGCCTTGCGCCAGCTCTGACGCTCTTAGCTTTGGATGGACCCCACCTCTCGGGCGTGACGGAACCGAGTTAGTTCATGCGGCTAATGGCTACATCATGATCTGCGCGAAGCGCCAAGAGAAAGTTTTGCCCGGCCC
>CAKZRZ010000028.1 GCA_937918955.1 uncultured Arenicella sp. | reverse complement strand
TCTAAACCGACGTCAGTGATATTTATTTTGCAATAGTCTATCGACCGTATCTTCGAGGCCCTGCACCTTGATAATGATTGAGACTGTTTCTGTAATCATATTATCCGGCGCGTTTGCATGGTCCTGATCGACGCCAGTTGGGTTATATATAAAGAATAATTGGCCAGTGCTTTCATTGAAGCTCGTAACTTCAAATTGACCAAAGATTTCGGAATCTATCTGAAAGAACATACCTGAACTTGAATCGATCGCATTCAATTCGGCGAGCGTTATGCGGGTGCCGTTTAAGTCAATGTACTCTATTAAGCTCGGTAGGTTGAAAACAACAATACCGCTTGTGGTATCGTTCTCGGCAACATCGAGCGGTTGATCAATGCCATCGCCTATTATGTTGGGCACAACTCGCCAAGTAATGGTTGCAGTATCAAAATCACCGTCTCGGTCGCGCAAAGTGTAAACGAAGGAGTCTGTTTGAATGCCTAAATCTGAGGGAGGCTCGTATAAACTGTCACCGTTAGCTTCAATGCTGACACGACCACCCAAGGCAGTTTGCGCGTTATCTACAGATACTACTTGAGCGCCATCAAAAATCACATCACTCCCTGCTTCGTCATTATTGATAACATTAACGAAGGCAGTCCTGTCCAACCTAATCAAGTCAAAATTATCGTCATTTGCTATTGGCACTCCATTCACTTTTATCGTAACGGTAGCTTGATCTACTTCACCCCTTGAATTTGTTAACTGATACACAAAGGTGTCATTGCCCACAAAGTCGACATCCGGCAGGTACTCGAATGACCCATCGTCAGGATCACCGCTTAGATCGCCATTCTGAGTCTCCTGCAGTATCTCGAAGCCATCGCTTGCGAAGCTACCGTCGTTGCTAAAAATTCCGTTCGCGGCATTCACAACAAGCAGTGTGTTTTGTTGGGTAATGTAATTGTCATCCTTGGCTAACTCTCGATCCAACTGGGTTTGATTATCACCATGATTCTATATAATAAATATAGTTCTCTTGGCTTAACCGAAACCTTGTGGAAAAAAGGGCGCTGGTTTTCTGAGAACGATGTGCTGCATGTGGTGCTAATCGTTTGGGTTTTTTATTTGGCGGTGGTGGTAGAGCCTTTAGTGTGGGATTTAACTCTTTAGAGAGCCAAAACCACATTATGAGAACGTAGCAGTACTGAAAATACTTGCGGTAGACCTCAATCGTTGATAGGAAACTCTACAATTCCTTTCTTTGCAGAAACTCTAATAACCAATAGTATTTCTGAGCCTCTAATATCACTTATGTATTCAACGTTTTCGCCGACATCGCCTAGTACCTCAAATACATTGCTATCAAGGTCGTATTGCCAAAGTTTATTTTCTTCGCTAATTGAATAAATAACATCATCTTTTAAAAGGAACGATTTGGATTTTGTGCCAAGATTTTTAAGTATCTCTATTTGTTGGTCTTCAGCTGCGCCAGGTCGCCAGAATTGATCAAGTCGATCTTTGTAGATCAGTTGACCATCATTTGTTTTTTGCGCCCAGAGCACAGGATCGTCACTCAGTTTTGTAAATTCTAAGCTGGCTAGGTCAAGCTCTACCAGTACTGCTATGCCCTCTATTCTCGCGAGCGCTAATGCGGTGTTGTCGGTAGAGTTCCATTGAAACAGTATAAGTATCGGGTGGGGTAGCGGAAAGCTTATGGCTTTTCGGTCTGGGCTATCTTCGTTTTGAAGAGGGCTGTTTAAATTCACTTGAGTTAGCGTATTGTTTACATTCAATAGCAGGCTTTTTCCATCATCTGCCCACTTCATGCCTCGAATTTTTGTATCAACAGGGAAGTTAGTGATCTGTCGAGTGTCGCCATTGCCGCTAACCCAAAGTTGGTCGTCGCCTGAGCGTCGAGAATAAAACGCAATTAGATCACCGTCCGGCTGAAATATGCCCCAGCGTTCTTCCATGTTTGAGCGTTCGAAACTTTTTTGATCATCACTACTTTCCAATTCTTTGATGGACTTCAATACAAGGTCACTGTCGTAAGGGCCTTTAAGCATTAATAACCGATTTCCCTTTGGATGAAACACCGGCTGAAAGGTTGGATCGGAAAAAGAAGTATTAACTTTCTCAATTTTCCCATCAAATGAAAGCGTGAATAGTTGTTTTCCGGTGCTAAAAACAAGTTGCTCACTATTCGGAGAAAAGCTTGGATAGATAGCTTGAAATTTTGAAATTTCAGGCGGGTATTTAATTCTATGGCTAGATTGAAGCTCGCCATTGGTGTCGATAATTTCAAGGTAATGCTGACCGTCTTTATGAATGCTTGTTATGGCAAATAATTTGTCGTTAGCTGAATAGCTAAAGTCGATTAGGTTACCGTCTTCAATTTTAAAAAAATCTGAGCTTCTATCATCTTCAATCGAATAGTTGCTTAACTTCCAACGTTGGTCATGCATTTGCATAAACACAATATTGTTGTCGCTAATCCATTGCGGATTACGAGCACTGGAGTTTCTACATTGCAGTATTGTCTCAGCTTGTTGCGGGCTAGTTAGGGCTTCTTTGAAGTTTAGGCTCACTAGGTCATAACATTGTTTCTGAGTTACAGGCTTGTCGCATGCTTGGCTGGCGAAAAATATAAGCTGTTTGCCATCTTCTGAAAAACTATGGCGACCATAAGCGCCCCATTCTTTTGTTAATAAGTACTCTTGTTGAGTGGTGACATCTTTTGCCCAAACTTTGTTTACACAGAGTTTGTCTTGGTATCGGTGAAAAACAATGTAATTACCGTCGGGGGTATAGGAGGCATCGAACTCCTTGTCGTCAGTTGCCGTGATTGTTATTGGCGTACCCAAGGTCAGCTGAGGTGATTTGGCTGGATAAAAATGATGATAAGCAAAAAATCCGAGCAGAATTAACAGTGCTCGCAATGCCGAGTTGCTCAGAATTGAGTTCAGTGAACCCTTTGGCTTCTCTATAGATGTTTGCTTAGCTTTCTGTGAATCGAACTGGCTTGTTCGGTCGTTCACGCGAGTTTCAGAAATGTGAGTATGAGACCGAACATTTGCTTCAAGGCTATAACCTTGTTTGGCGTGCGTTTTTATAAGCGTTTGGCCCTTACCATTATCGCCAAGTGCTTTGCGTAATTGCGCGATGCTGCGCTGGAGTGTGTTCGGTGAGACTATTGTGTCTGGCCAAACATGCTTCAATAACTCATCTTGGCTAACAACATCACCATGATGTTCAGCCAAGTAACTTAGTACAGCTAAGGCCTTAGGCGGCACAGTTTGAGAGCGCTCACTCTGGGTTATCTGATTTCGAGTTTTGTCGATAAAGAAATCGTTTATCCAATACTGCTCAGCCATATAAATTTGAATACCAACACCTAATGTGAACTAAGAGAGAATCTTAGCATGGATTCTAGCTGGCGCTGGAGTTGCTAAGGCTTTGATTGCTATCAGGAATCGTTATCAGTAAAAAATCAGCAAGAAGTCAGAAGAACTTCATGAATTTAAGTGAGCAGGAGGCTAGTTTTTAAAGCCCTCAATAACTAAGTTCAAAAAAATGAAACCGAGTTTAATTCTAATTAGCTTATTTCTGCTGTTCTATACAAACCTAAGCGCGAGCGAACCAGAATCATATGAAATGCCGAGAACACAGGTAGTACCCATCCAAGATTCTAAATCCAAAGGGCAATATGAACTCTATATTAAGTTGCCAGAAAGTTATTCAAAAAATAGTGACAAGGCGTACCCGGTGATTTATTACACTGACGCAGTTTGGCATATTGAAAGTTTGTCAGCCTCTACTGAATTTATACTAGAGGATGCCATCTTAGTTGGGATTTCTTGGCGTAAGGACATAGCAGATGACCTACAAGAACAGTATGGAGAGCATGCGAGCCGGTTTACTGATTATTCATTTTGGAAAAAAGGTAACCCAAAGCATCCAAAGTTGGTGTTTGGCCAAGCTAATAATCACTTAGCTTTTATTCGCAATGATGCGATTAAATTTGTAGAAAAAAACTATCGCACAGACCCGAGTAATCGATCTTATTTTGGCTATTCATTGAGCGGGCTATTTGGTGCTTACATACTGGTGACGCAGCCTGACACTTTTAAAAATTATATTCTTGGTAGCCCATCAGTTGATTTGCTAAGTAGGTACAACGTTGAGTTTACGAATAAAAAGGTCAATGCCAATGTTTTCATTTCAAGGGGCACTTTGGAAAAAGAAAAGTTACACGAGCCAATAAGTGAATTTGTTTCTTTATTGAAAGCCAGAAACGACACTGCTCTATCTATTGAGAATGCTGTGATTGAAGGTAGTCATAAAACCGCGTTTCCGATGACAGCGGTCCGTGCTGTGACTTGGTTAGCAGGCTTAGCAAGCGAAGAGGAATAGGCCATGAATCGACTTTATTTTTTTGCTGCCTTAGCGCTTGCTAATTTGAGCATGATTTGCGAAAGCCATAGCCAAGATGAATTCCCAATTCTTGAAGGACCTTATCTCGGGCAAAAGCCTCCAGGCATGATCGCCGAGCCATTTGCGCCGGGTGTTATCTCTAGAGATGGTTGGGAGCTTGAAGGTGTGTTCGCGCCAGGCATGAAAGAATTTTACTTCACGATGGATCGAGCTAAAGCCACAGACGTAGATACCGATACTGAGTCTAAAAGCTTTCTACCAACGGTGATTGGCTTTCGCCAACACAACAATGTCTGGAAGAAATTCACTGAATTCAAGCGCAAAGGTGAAATTGTGTTTTCGCCTGATAGTAATCGCATGCATATGGCGAAAGGCTATAGGGATCGCGAGGGAGACGGATGGTCAGAACGCAAATCTCTTGGTCCGATGATCGATCGTAAAGAATGGGGAATAATGCGGTTGTCTGCCTCAGCTAAAGGCACTTATGTATTCGATGATTTTAAGAGTGATGATGATAACGCTATTCGCATATCAAGGCTCAAGGACGGCAAGCGCGAAGAACCCGTTGCGATGAGTTCAACGGTTAACTCTGGCAAATTTACAGCCCACCCCTTTATCGCCCCTGATGAAAGTTACCTGATTTGGGATAGCAAGCGTGAGGGCGGTTATGGTGACGCAGATCTTTATATAAGCTTTCGAGAAAAAGACGGTTCAAGGGGGCCTGCTATAAACATGGGGCCACAGGTAAATTCAGATAAAGCCGACTTCTACGCCAGCGTAACGCCCAATGGCAAGCAGTTGTTGTTTAACCGGACCATCTCAAGGAGCGACGATCATATAAATGTAGACATCTATTGGGTATATGCACAAGTCATTGAGAACCTTAGATCCAAATTATAAACGCATAAAATAAGTACGCTAAGCCAGTTTAAACGTGCATAAGTTAAAATTTGCCAGCGTACTCAAAGTTAAAAACATAAGAGAACTAAACTATGAGCCGATTTTTTATTTTTATTACATTACTACCTTTTGCAGTAATCAATACTGGCCTTGCACAACACGCTGATACAAAAGCGCCAGAAGCAACTGTTGCTGAGATCAAGATGTCATTCAGAGATGTGGAGTACCTTGATCAAGCTTTTATTGACGCCGCACCAGAGGAAAGAAACGACGGCTTGATTGTGGGAGAGTTGGGTGTTGATAGCGGCAACAAAGAGATGATTGTTAAATTGGCCCAGGAACTCGCAGAAACTAAAGAAGGCAAGTTAGATAGCTTGCTTATCGCTCACAAGGGTAAGTTTCTATTCGAATCGTATTTTTTACGCGGGCGTATTAATTTGCCGCATCCGCAAGCCTCAGCAACCAAAGCTTACACCAGTTTTGCGATCGGCCGTGCAATCCAGCTTGGGTATTTAACGATGGCTGATTTAGACAAGCCTATTGTCAGTTTTTTCAAAGATTTAGATTCAACAAAGTTTGTCGAGGGTGTTGAAAAGATCACATTGCATCAAGCGTTAACGATGCGTTCAGGCATTCGCATTAGTAAAGAGAAGAGAGAGCAGATTTTGAAAAACCGCAGCCTATTAAAGGGGCAGGGGCAAGTTCAGGCTTATCTCGAAAACAGTGAACCTATTACGCTAGAGTCTCAGAGTTTTAAATATCAGAATGACCCTAGCTTGGTTATGCAAGTGATTGAGGCTGTGGTGCCAGGGACGGCGAAAGAATTTATTGAAAAAGAGCTGCTCGTAAAATTAGGCATAGAAAACTACAAATGGCGAGAAGACGTCAGTGGTTTACCAAGTGCCGGAAGTGGCTCAAGCATGACATCGCGCGATATGCTCAAATGGGGTATTTTGACCGCCAACAAAGGTAAGTGGAATGGGGAGCAGTTGGTTCCGAAAGCGTTTGTTACTAGATCAATCAGTAGTATTGTCCTTACCGGTGATGACGATATTTATGGAGGCGGCCAAGATGTTTCTAATCAAGGCTATGGTTATTACTGGTGGAGTGCAAATCTACAACAAGGTAAAAAAAGCTACTATAGTGCATCTGCGCAGGGAGGTGGCGGCCAATTTATTATTCTGATTGAGGAGCTTGATCTACTGATTGTGGTAACGGCATCTGAAAATGACAACAGTACGTTGCAAATTGTCGCAGAGAGAATCTTGCCTGCGTTCGTGTCAAATAGGCTTTAAAATTTTCTCAAAAATTTACTTGTGAGCTGTGAAACTGTAACCCCAAAATCTATCTTGATGCCCATAGAGGGTAGGGAGTTAGCTAAAAATAGTGACGGCCTGATTGCGAGTTGGTTCAACAGTTAGGCCGCGACAGCTTTACACGAGAACACGAAAATACTTCAAGCTTATTCTGAGTCGTCATCAAGCAATATAAAGATAGGTGGAAAGACGAAATTGTTATTTTCGTTGACCGGTCTTGTACTGTTTTGATCATCTGGGGCTGTGTTGGTATTGGGTGAGTAGTTCACTACCTGGCTGCAAGCTCGTCCATTACCATTATTGTATAGGTAGAGAATTTCTTCGGTGGTTATAGCGTCGTTAAAGAGGCATACATCATCAATCAAGCCTTCAAAGCCTCGACCACCTTGAGGTTGATTGCCAATTGCTATTGGAGCAGAACTGGCGCTTACTTGTTTCATAGTGCATCCGAGTTGTGGTCCGACTACTGATTGATACGAGTGACAGTTCTTTTACTACGCCGAAAGCCATTGATATATATTGGTTTTTTATTCTACATATCTTTACTTGATTTATCTATTAAGTTTGGTTACGCCAACCATTGAGACAGCGATGTCGCAACGAAACTGTAAGTGTGATTTAGGGGCTTTCTCGATAGTCTCCTTTTCAACACCTTCTTAGTCTTTCTTCGAGCATTCAGTTCATGGGGGCACTTCACACGCAACACAGCAATTTCTGTTTATAAATGCTAAATTCCCGTCATTGTATTTAATTGTCGACATTTAGAATCTCAATTCGTGAGCTATCAAATGAAAAAAAACTATATATCAAACGCGATCGCTTCTACATTTCTAGTAGTCAGCGGCTTAACTCCCTCTAATAGAGCATTAGCTCAATCAACTGATTTTGCCTTAGAAGAGATTGTTGTTTTTGCCCAAAAGCGCGAACAAACACTGCAGGAGATTCCATCTGCTGTTTCGGCAATTAATTCGTCTGAAGTAAACGATTTTTTAGGCGCCGGGGAAAACATTAGAGCGTTAGCCGGTAGAGTGCCAAGCTTGCAAATTGAATCATCCAATGGGCGACAATCTCCTCGCTTTTATATTCGAGGTTTGGGTAACTATGATTTTGATGTGAATGCCACGCAACCTGTTTCTCTTATCTATGACGAAGTCAACTTAGAAAACTCGGTACTCAAGAGTTTCCCCTTGTTTGATGTTGCGCAAGTAGAGGTTCTCAAAGGCCCGCAGGGTACTCTTTTTGGACGTAGTACTACCGCGGGTGTAGTAAAGGTAGATTCAGTTAGGCCATCGCAAGAAACATCTGGCTATATAAAAGCGGGAGTAGGCCAACGCGAAACTCTGAATTTAGAAGGCGCTTACGGTGGCGCTTTATCTGATACGGTATCGGTTCGTGGGTCATTTAAATATTTAGAGCGCGGCGATTGGCTAGACAATACATTCAACGGTGTTGGTGATGATGCGGGTGAATTTGACGAGTTAGCGTATCGATTTCAAGTATTAGTAGAACCTAATGATGATTTTTCAGCCTTACTGAATGTGCATGGCTTTCATCAAGACGGCGATCAGCCACAAGTTTTTTATGCAAATGCGTTTACTCCCGGTGTTGAAGGCTTACGCCCAGGCTTTGATGAAGAAGTGTTTTCTCATGACCAAGCGTTGTCCGGTTTTGAGTTAGATTCGTTCGGAGCAAGCGCTAAATTGGAGTTCAATCTAGGAAGTGGCAAGCTTACTACAATCACTTCTTACGACACGCTAGATAGCTTTTCACGTGCGGATATTGATGGCGGTGTTCAAGGCGGGCCAGAAGCAATTGGGCAACTCGGCCAGCAAGCCTTTTTTAGTGTGTCATCTGGTGATGGCCTTTCTGATCACGATCAATTTACTCAAGAAATTCGATTTTCAGGCGAACTCGGCTCAGTATTTTATCAAGTAGGCGCATACTATTTAGACGAGTCGATTACCGTCGACAGTGCTGATTTTGCTAATGATGGTAGTCGAACGCAGCTTACTCAAGCGCTACAGGACACCACTTCAGCGGCGATTTTTGGACAAGTCGAAATTGATTTAAACGATAAAGCATCTCTAACAGCGGGCTTGCGTTACACCGATGATGATAAGGATTTGCAGGTGATTCCTGGCCCAGGGTCCTTTGCACCCGCAGCTAGTATCGATGCAAGTGATGATTACGTTAGCTATGAATTAGCAATTAATTATGAGCTCAGCGATGAGTGGTCACTATACTCTCGTTTAGCAACTGCATCTCGAGGCCCGGTGACATTGGGCCGTTTTGGTTTTACAAGCCAAGCCGATACAGAAGATATTACCTCGTTTGAAGTTGGTTTTAAGGCTGACCTATTTGACGGGCGTGCTCGTTGGAATTCAGCAATCTATACGTACACGATTGATGATCAACAGCTAACTGCAACTGGCGGAACGGGTAATACCAATGAATTGTTGAACGCAGACCAGGTTGACGGTGCAGGTTTTGAAACTGAGTTCAAAATGTTGCTTACTGAGAACCTTACCTTCAACGCAAACTTAAGTTATAACCACACCGAGATTAATGATTCGAATTTAAACGTTGAACTTTGCTCCTCGTCTCCATTGTGTACACCATTAGACCCAATTGTAGATACCTTTCAAGGCTTTTTTGGAACGGTGAATCTAGTCTCGGTTGACGGAAATCCGCTACCTCGCGCGCCGGAGTGGCTCGTTAATTTTTCGCTTAACTATGAACACCCGATTCAAGCTGGAACACTGTATGCGAACACTGATTGGAATTATCGCAGTGACTCAAATATCTTTCTCTACGAATCAGTAGAGTTTGTTGCCGAGAGTCGTTGGATTGGAGGCCTTAGGTTAGGTTATAAAAACAGCGATGAAACAATTGATGTGGCATTGGTTGGTCGCAACATCACCAATGAAATCGTTGCCGATGGCGCTTTAGATTTTCTAAATCAAACAGCTTTCATTAATGAACCTAGATTTTGGGGGCTAGAACTTTCAAAGCAATTCTAGTTTTAGTCTAGTCTTACTAAGTAGGGCCCCGGTTAGTATTGTTAGCTAGGGCCCTTGATCGGCAATTAGAGCGGCTTCTGCGCTATCTAGGCATTGATGTGGGCCAGGTTCATTTGAATCTATGGCCGTAATCTTCGAAGCTATCGTCGCTTGCCATGCTTCAGCTGCCCCAATGGCTGTCATCCAAAATATAAATGCGGTCAAAATCAGTAAGTGTTTTTTATGGTTCACCTCGATCAGTGGAGTAGGTTGTTTCTAGGGTATTTTGTGACGCTTTAAGAATTGCTATTGCCAAAATCGCGGACGCTAACGAACCAATAATTACTCCGAGTTTTACTGTGGTTTGATAGCCTAATCCCTGATTTTCGAATGCAAGCGTGCCGATGAACAAGCTCATCGTGAAGCCTATACCACATAGCAATGACACGCCGTAGAATTGGGGCCATGTTGAGCCCTTAGGTAATTCAGCAAACTTCAGTTTCACTGTGAGCCAACAAAGGCCGAAGATTCCGACTTGTTTGCCTACAAAGAGTCCCAAAGCAATGCCCAGCGTAATTGAATTTGTTAGGTCTTCGATGCCGATATTGTCGAAATTAACTCCAGCATTCGCAAATGCGAACAATGGTAGTACTAAAAATGCGATCCAAGGGTGTAATCCTTTCTCGAGCGACGGCAGCATGGCGTCTCCATGTTGATCCTTGAGCTTTAGCGGTATAAACCAAGCTATCGCGAAACCTGCAAGTGTAGCGTGAACACCTGACTTTAGAACAGCAACCCAAACCATAAGCCCGACTAAGGCATATGGTGTGAGTGTATTCACTTTAAAGCGATTTAGTAGAAATAGAACAACTAAGCCAAATAGACCAAAGAATAATGACGTTGATGAGAGCTCTGCCGAGTAAAACAAAGCTATGATTATTATGGCGCCAATGTCATCAAAGATGGCGACGCTGAGTAAAAAAAGTTTCAAGGATAGTGGTAGGCGAGTTCCGAACAAACTAAATACACCCAATGCAAACGCGATGTCCGTGGCCGAGGGTATGGCCCAGCCACGAATGCCGACTGAGTCATCTATATTAAACAATACATAAATAAGAGCAGGAAAAACGATACCAGCAACGGCGGCTATTTCAGGGAGTAAAATCTGTTTCGGAGAGGATAAGTTACCATCGAGAACTTCTCGCTTTATTTCGAGCCCTATGAGCAGAAAGAATAGAGCCATTAACCCGTCGTTAACCCAGAGTAATAACGGCTTTGCGATTTGGAAGTTTCCAAAAACCACTTCAACCGGTATTGCTAGGAAGTTTTGGTATAACTCGGTACCAGCAGAGTTCGCAAGTATCATAGCAATCGCGGCTGCAAATACTAACAGGCCACCGCTAAATGATTCATGGTGAAGAATTTTTTGGATATTCATTATGTCTCCCAGACTGTGATGCTTTTAGTATGAGGTAAGACTACTTGGTTTAAATTCGATCTAAATTTAATTATCATCAGTTTTTATCGAATATTTCACAGGCGAGTATCACGAAAGCATGAAACAGTTAAACTTTAATCATCTCCAGTATTTTTATGCGGTCGCGAAAGAAGGCTCGGTCACCAGAGCAGCAGAAACGATGCATGTGACACCGCAAACAGTCAGTGGCCAATTAGCGACGTTTGAGGAATATATAGGGGCGCCTCTATTCGAGCGGCATGGTAAGCGCCTCGAACCCAATAGCCTTGGGCAGA
The DNA here is from genome assembly GCA_937918955.1 of uncultured Arenicella sp. Taxonomy (GTDB): domain Bacteria; phylum Pseudomonadota; class Gammaproteobacteria; order Arenicellales; family Arenicellaceae; genus Arenicella. The sequence continues at coordinate 15,834 of CAKZRZ010000028.1, read as the reverse complement.
TGGCTTTGCGTTACGCTGAAGATATTTTTAATCTTGGTAATGAATTGTCACGTACTTTGGCGTCTCATGATGTGGGCAAGCTTGCCAATTTTAATGTTGGTATTGTTGATGCAATTCCCAAAGTCATGGTGTTTGAAATGCTCAATGATTGTTTCGACCTCGATAGCCAGTTTATTTTGGAGTGCCACGAAGGCGATCTACCGTCGCTACTTCCTGACTTATCCATCAACAAGTTAGACTTAATAATTTCAGATCAACCGCTACCTACAACGGTTAGCATTAAAGCCACTAATCATTATTTAGGGCAATCAGGAGTGACTTTTTTTGCAGCTAAAGACCGATGCGACCAATATCAAGAAGATTTCCCCCTTTCCTTACACCGAGCCCCATTTCTCATGCCAAGCAGGGATTCAGCGCAACATCAAAATTTAACCTCCTGGTTTTTGGATACAAAAATAGCACCTAAAATTGTTGCAGAGTTTGACGACAGCGCCCTATTGAAATTTTTCGGACAAACAGGGAGAGGAGTTTTCTGTGTTTCCAGTGCTATCGAAAGAGATGTCTTAGCGCAGTTTGATGTGGCGATTATCGGCAAAACTGATTTGGTTTCGGATCGCTATTACGCAATCGCACCTGAAAGGAAGATTAAACACCCTGCGGTAGATTCCGTAATGACAGCTGCTGAAAAACTCTTGGGTGAGTAGCTAAACCAAATAGGTGGCCCTTGACCAGCAATTAATTACCTGACTGGTCGTGAGTTGGTTTTTTGATAAGCATTCAATTCTTAAGATAAGGAGAATGGAGAAGGTCGTTCAAAGATGCTTCCCGCAGCCTTCTCTCGATCAATCAAACCGTCGAGTTCTTACCCCCGCCCCAATAGGCTATCACCTCGCTGCAACTTCTTGCGAGTTTGCAGCGAGGCAAAAAGGGGGGGGGATGACCAACCTGACTAGGCATTCGGGACGTTATTGACAGGCTACCGAACCACGTCAACGTAAGCGACCAAACCAAGTAACACTAATGTAACGAAAAGCATGATTTCCATTTTGGATTCCTCTTTAGTTAATCGGAGTGCGTATACTAATTTCTAACTGATCTAGAAAATGTTTATTTTGATTAATAATTATTTCGATGTTTTCATATTTATAATCAGAAAAAATCTGATTATCTTTGGTTCTAATATCTATCTTTCACAGTTTTTACTGGGTTAACTCACATTTTAGTTCTTTACGAAAATATAAGAAAAATTCGAATATTTATTAATATATATTCGAATTTATCTTTGTTTTTTCGTAGGTATCATCAGTGCTCACACAGTAAATGGAGATAGCAATGGAAACCGTAATCTATTCAAACGACTTCTCTCTAACAGACGCGTCAAATAACCATATCAAGCAACAAGTAAAAACTTCGATGCGGGTCTGCTCAGTCCGTGCAGAACGTATCGTTGTTAGGTTGGAAGATGTTAATGGATCAAAGGGTGATGAGGGCAAAGAACGTTGTGTGGAAGTCAAACTGATCAAGCACGCCCCTATCGTCGTAAGCAAATTAGGTTCAGATGCCTATCAAAGCATCCGCCGTGCACCTGCGCGCGCATCTAGTGCAGTTGTTCGAAAAGTAGGTAGGCGCTGTGCCTTAGAAACGTCCGTTAGGTCTACGGTTAAATTGAAGCACTAGACAACATCGATCATTACTTTAAAACACTTACCATTTCACAACCGACTGAGGTAGATATAAATATGAATGTACAAAATTTACTTACTAGCCTTTCAGAAGCGACTGCCCTGCAAAAAAGTAACAGCGGAGACCAAACTTTCAGCTCCCAACAAAAAACTGGATCAGCATTATCCAGTGGCTTAGCCGGTGGTGCCGTAGCGGGGGGTATCATGGCTTTGCTTGTTGGCAGTAAATCTGCCCGCAAAATGGGTAAAAAAGTCGCCAAATATGGCGGAGCCGCAGTATTGGGTGGTTTAGCGTATAGGGCATACGGTAACTGGAGTAAGAATAAAGCTTTAGGAAAGACCGCGCCTATTACTGAGACAGATATTACTGAAGCAAGAGTAATAGCCTCAAAGAATCCCGTCATACCCAACTCAGAGGGTAATAAGGGTATATCGCTGGAATTCGTTTTAATCAACACTATGATTGCGGCATCAAAGGCAGACGGTAATATCGATACGTTCGAACAGAAACAACTTTTTAAAGCGATAGATCAGCTTGGAATTAGTGATGAAGAAAAATCATTCGTGTTCGACGCAATGTCTCGTGACATCACCGTTCAAGAAATAGCCGACTCTGTGACACTCGATGAGCATAAGGCCGATGTTTATTTGGCTGCTTATATGGCCATAGAAGTTGATCACCAACTTGAGCGTACGTTTCTAAATAATCTAGCAATCGCGCTTGATCTGCCAAAAGGTTTTGCAGCTTACTTGGAGCAGCAGGCCGATCAAGGTATCGCCGATTAGCAAACTACTTATTTAAATCAAGATCTGGCACCGCTAAGTTGATGTGGTGTTGAAGCATAGACTGATTTTACATGGCCAATCTCTCTATAAATAATCTTTATGAATACTATTGATCCAGTGATTTGGTTTTTCCTTTTTGGTTTGTTGGCCGGTGCGCTGAAATCAGAGCTACGATTACCTAGTCAAATTTATGACTTTGTGTCAATGCTGCTATTGTTGACCATTGGAATGAAAGGCGGTGTCGAGCTCGCCAATCAGCCGTTTACGTTGTTACTTCCCCAGATTGGAGTGGTGGTGATGGCTGGTTTTTTGTTGCCATTTTTAGCGTTTCCAGTGCTCAGATACGTTGGTAGATTTACCCGCGCTGACTCCGCATCAATCGCCGCGCATTATGGCTCAGTCAGCGTTGGTACGTTCGCGGTAGCAGTAGCGTACATGAATTCGCATAGTATTGATTTTGAAGAGCACATGGCGCTCTTTGTTGTGCTTCTGGAAATACCCGCTATTTTAGTGGGTATTGTATTAGCGAAAGGCTTATCCAAAAAAATGCAATGGTCCAAAGTTGGCCATGAAGTTATGTTGGGCAAGGGCGTGATGTTTCTGATCGGAGGGTTATTAATAGGGTGGTTGAGTGGCCCATCTGGAGTTGAGTCGATCTCGCCTTTGTTTTTTGATCTATTCAAAGGCGTGCTGGCTCTTTTTCTTCTCGAGATGGGGCTAATTACCGCGACGCAGTTAGGCAGTTTAAAGCGCTACGGTCCTTTCTTATTGACCTTTGGGATAGTCACACCGCTTATCTTTGCAGTTCTCGGCACTTTGGTGGGTCTAGGTCTCGATTTATCCGCAGGGGGTACAGCAATTTTAGCCACACTCTTTGCCAGTGCTTCATACATTGCTGTTCCCGCAGCAATGAGGATTTCGGTGCCAGAGGCGAATCCAACCCTATCACTCACAGCTTCATTAGGGGTCACATTCCCGTTTAATATTTTAATCGGTATTCCGCTGTACTATTGGCTTGCAAACTATTTTTACCTCATTTTGTTTAGCTGATTAACAGTCACGTTTTGGAAATTTAAATTATGAAAGATAATGATATAAGGCTACTTACAATTTTTACCGAAGCCGCGTTAGAGACGTCGCTTGTTAAAGATATAGAGCAACTCGGTGCGTCTGGTTACACCATCACCAATGCCAGAGGGAAAGGAAGTCATGGACTAAGGGGAGCGACTTGGGAGGCCAATTCCAATATTCGAATTGAAGTAATTTGCAGTCTTGAGGTCTCAAAACAACTTACTGAGCATCTGAAAAACAGCTACTACGAAAACTACGCGATGGTTATTTTTACCACGCAAATCGAAGTTTTACGCTCGAATAAGTTCACCAGTTGAACAAAATTTGCCCGTAAAGTTTCCTGAACCTGAGAGTCAAACCCCTGAGTGATGGATGAGTACTCTCCTAAATGTGAAAAAACGCAGCCATCGTCTGTTAAAACTCAACAAGTCCACTAGATAATTCACTGTTTCCTCCGCCCATTTTTTTGGTAGCGATCTTTCTAGCTGACTGGCGTTTACCGAGTGTACGTAAACCACATCTAGACGCTCTAGTAATTGCTTTCTTTATTGCCATATAAGCGTCCGAACTCCGTTTCTTTAATACAATGCTCGGCATTTCGTACATCAACAATTCAACTTTACACTCTTTATCTTCGCCGCCTTTCGGGCCATTTATGTCTCTAACGTGGATAACAACTTTATTGACATGATCCGCTACCGCGCTGAGGTGTTTTTCTGCCTCATTTATCACAAATCGCTTAATTGACTCGGTGATGACAAAATCTGGACTTTGTATATCAATATTCATAGGAACTCCTGAACACCATTATGTTCTATTTTATTTTATTTACTATTTTGTGTTAGGAGCTCTGACTAAAAATTCAATGGCACTAAAATATTTTTAATCCAAATCATGTTTTAAGTATTGAGAGCGTGCCAATGAAAACCCTGCTCAGGCGTATTTTTATTAAATAAAATCCATAATATTGAATTTGAGAAATTAAGTCCCTAATTGAAAGTTCGGAGCGGAGCTAATTACTTCTCCGTGAATTGGTTGTATTTATTTTACGTTTCTTATTGTTAATTGGAGGCTATTATGAACTCAGTTGATTTAACCCCTTTTTACCGCAGCACGATTGGCTTTGATCGAATGGTGTCGTTGATAGACAACGTGATGAAATCTGAAGCGAGCGTAGCTCAGTATCCTCAATACGACATAGAAGTCATTGAAGATAACCATTACAAAATCACGTTGGCCGTTGCTGGTTTCTCAAAAGACGAAATCGACATCAATGTTGATCAAGGTGTTTTGACAATCAGTGGCAATAAAGCAGCTAATGACAATGCTAAATATCTACACAATAGCATTGTTTGTAAAAGCTTTAAGCGGAGGTTTACACTTGCAGAATATGTCGACGTTACGAATGCGGATTTGTGTGATGGAATACTCACTATAAGTTTGGTCAGAGAGATTCCGGAGGCGATGAAGCCGCGCTCGGTCCTGATAAATCAAACGAGCAAACGCTTGAGTCACGACAAAGGATCGAAGGCAAAACCTAAACCCAGCGGCTCTAAAGCAGCATAAATCTAAGTTATTCGGCATTTGATTTGCGTGGATTGTAGCTTGAGGGCGCTTATTGCGCCCTCAAGCTCCTGTTTAACTGCTTTTACTTCTTTAAACCATGATCAAACTATTAAGAATCAATTTTGCTTTGCTCGGGCTTTTAGGCCTATTAATTCCTTTTAACGCTAGTGCGGCTTTGCCGAGTACCACTCCCGACGGCAAGCCTTTTCCTTCACTCGCGCCGATGATAAAAAAGGTGAATCCAGCGGTAGTGAATATTTCAACCTATTCGACGCAGAGATATGCCTATAACCCGTTATTGAATGATCCGTTTTTCCGACATTTTTTTGATATTCCAAGAAGCCAGCAATACGAAAAACGACAGCGTAAGAAACAGCAAAGTGCTGGTTCGGGAGTCATCATTGACGCCGATAATGGGATTATCATCACCAATCTACATGTCGTCAAAGGCGCGGATGATGTTCGTATATCTCTATCAGATGGGCGTAGTGTTCAAGCAAAATATTTAGGCTCAGACTCTGAGATTGATATCGCTGTACTCCAGATCGAGGCTGACAACTTGACTCAAATTGAATCGGCCGACTCTGACTTTTTAGAGGTTGGCGACTTTGTTGTTGCCATCGGCAACCCCTTTGGTTTAGGGCAGACTGTTACGACCGGTGTGGTGAGCGCCCTAGGTCGAAGTGGTTTAGGTATACAAGGTTATGAGAACTTCATCCAAACCGATGCATCTATTAATCCAGGAAATTCGGGTGGTGCCCTGGTCAATCTGGCGGGTGAGCTAGTTGGAATCAACACCGCCATAATCGCTCCTAGCGGGGGTAATGTGGGGATAGGCTTTGCTATTCCAATTAACATGGCGAGCGCTAGTGCAAATCAAATTATTAATCAAGGAGAAGTGCGAAGAGGCAACCTTGGTATCAACGTCCAAGACGTCAATGGTAGTTTGGCTTTAGCGCTTGGCTTGCCTTCAGGTTTGCGAGGAGCCCTAATAACCAACGTGGACATTGGCTCAGTAGGCGATAAAGCTGGCCTCAGACCTGGCGATCTTATTACAAAGCTGGATGACAAAACTATTGTGTCACCGTCTCAATTGCGCAACCAGATCGGTCTAAGGCTTATTGGTGACACGGTAAAAGTAACGTTTTTACGGGGTGACCAAGAAATTAGTAAAGAGATCAAAGTTGAAGATCCCAACACACGTTCAGGTAATGCAGCAAGTCTTCACCCATTGTTAAAAGGTCTAGAGGTAGGCTCAACGCCTAACCATTCCGGCTTGGTGATTACCAAGCTTGCCCCCAATTCTCTGGCCGCCTACGGCGGTTTGAGGTCGGGCGATAAAATCTATGGAGTCAATCGACAGCGAGTACAGAACTTAGCTTCGTTCAAACGAGCGCTACAGCTGAGCAAAGACTCAATATTGTTTCAAATAGAACGCAATGGAAGGTCTTTCTTAGCGATTATACGGGCGTAGTTTAAATCACATCTAAGTTACTGAGAATTTGTAGTACTGAAATGTTTCATCTTAATCTTATGAGGTATTTTTATGTTCAACGTTATATTTAGGAAAATCAAATTAAGCTTGATATTCGTCATCACTTATACGTTTTTATGGTCTGGAACTCTGAGTGCCCAGACATTGGACAGTCCAAACGATAAAACGTCTTTGGTTATTAGCGAAAAGATCGAAAATATTCAACTTGGGCCAACTATTGAAACTGATGTTGCTAACGAGTTTGAAGGCGAAATAGCGGCAGATTTATCCCTTAAAACTCAACGTAAATTCATTAGTAGACAACGACAGCTAGAGAGCCTGACCGGGAGGGTCGTTTACGCAGAACCGCCTTTGGATGTTTCAGTCTAGGCATCTTTACAGTTTAAAGAGATTCACAGGCACGGGCCAAAGGTGCCTGTGAATCGCAATGAGAAACACTATAGAGGTAACTCATGTTCGAGGTTAAAGAACTTGACCGCGACTACGGTAGTTTCAAGACAGTCGGCGATATTAACTGGCTCTTATTGGCAATTAGCTGAAAAGTATTTCGCGCTTAAGCTCCATAACAACTATAAAAAAATACCGCCATCTCAATATTCTCCAAAGTACTTTCTAGGGGCTTTTGTGACTAAAGCTTTGGTGTCATACCTTTGAAGAGGCAAGAAGATTCTATTTGAAGCGTCGCCCAAACATCTTGATTTTCTGTGCTGTCTACTACGTCGACGACCAGGTAATAACCAGTTACTGAGCCATTAACTCCGCTGCGGCGAGTTGAATAGTAAGCGGTAACTACTTTTCCAATATTAATGTAGTCGTTTCCACCGGAGTTACACACCACAGTGCAAGGAAGAGCGTCTTTGTTTAAGCACTGATATACTAGAATATTGTCTCGATTCCACTTAACGAACTTATCGACAATTTTCATATTGATTGCAGGCGCTTCTTGAGCGTTTGCAGATTTCTGATAAGAGCTAAAAACTATAAAGAGCATCGACGTTAGGATAAGCGTGGTTCTTGTCATGGTCTTTTTCTCTTTTTCGGATGTTGAATCAAAAATATACTCGTCTCCATTCTAGTCCATAAATGCTCGACTAAGCACATGATTTTGTCGATGATGAAGATATGAACGAATTAAAACAATTCTGGGGCACCAACTTAATCTCGACTCAAGGCGACATTGTTGAGTCGATAGGCGATGTCGTACTGGTGTTAGGCTTACTGCTAGTGGGTTACTTGCTTAGCCGCCTAATCGAGTGTTTACTCGCAAAAAAGCTAACCAATACGAATTTAGACTCTGACGTTATCAAACGTGTATTGTTCTATCTGATTTTCATTTTCATTGGATTAGCGACTTTGTCTATGCTCGGTATTCCGATTACAGCTTTTGCATTTATAGCCGTTGGCGTTGGTGCGCAAAATATAACCAATAATTTTATTAGCGGCTGGATACTAATTGCCGAGAGTCCCATACGTGCTGATGACTGTATTGAAATTGAAGGTGTCATGGGAGTGGCTAAAATAGTCGGTACGCGTTCCACGCTAATTCATCGAACGGATGGTGTTCATATGTTGGTACCTAATAGCAAGCTGCTTGAAAACACGGTAGTGAATTTGGCTTTGGTTGACGACCTAATTCGTTCATCAATTCGACTTGGTGTGGCCTGCGGCTCCAACACGCATACGGTAAGAGAATTACTCAGAAAGTGCATCGATGATCATGCCTACGTGTTAGATGATCATGCCTGTGTGTTAAAAGAAGCGACATTCGTTTCACCATCGACAAAGCCTTTTCTGAATACGGCATCGTTTTAGCCTTTCTGCAAAAAGATCTGCGTCTACATACCAAAAAACCAATTAAAGTCACTCTAAATAGAGGGTCATAGAGTATGAGTAAAAAAATACCAAAGTTTCTTCATTTTTATCGGATAAACGGTGATAGGTCGGCGTCATCGATGGAAGGACAAAAGACTGTTGAATTAGAACGAGAGCAATCAACGTGGCAACACATTGACTTGAATGATGCTGCGTCGACCGAATGGCTGGAGGCAAGCGCCGATCTAGACCCAATCGTGTTTAATGCCCTAACAGCCACTGAGTCACGACCTCGCTCGTTTTCTCACAAAGAGGGCGTTATGATTGTTCTGCGTGGTGTTAACCTGAACCCAGGTAACGATGCGGAAGACATGATCTCGATTCGCTTATGGGTTGAGAGTAAACGAATTATTACAACACGACTTAGGCCAATACTATCTGTAGAAGACATCGTAAAAGATTTTTCAGAAATTCAAGGTCCAAAGAATGTCGGCGAATTTCTAACTTCTCTGGTTGATAAACTTGCCGACCGAATCGGTGATTTTGTTAATGCTATAGAAGACGAACTTGGGCTAGCTGAAGATTCATTAGAAGATTTTGAAGCGAGTGAGTTACGCAGTACCCTAGGTTCCCTGAGGCGACAAATTGCCAAAGTTAGACGTTATCTGGCCCCTCAGCGAGACGCATTGGACAGATTAAATCACATAAGCACCAATGTATACAGTGATCGAGATAGACAGCGTCTACGCGAAGAGTCTGATCGTATCTCTCGATATTTAGAAGATTTAGATCTTGCTCGTGAACGCTGCGTTGTGCTGCAAGAAGCATTTTTAAGTCAGATGGCGCAACAGCAAAATACTCGCATGTACGTTCTGTCGATTATAACCGCAATTTTTTTACCGTTAAGCTTTTTAACAGGGCTTCTTGGTATGAATATAGGTGGTTTACCGGGATTAGAAAATCCGAGAGCATTTTTGATGGTAACCATTGGTATGGTCTCAGGAACTATCGGCTTAGCTGTTTTTTTTCGTTGGAAGAAATGGATCTAGCGTTCTATTTGATATCGCAAATCTGCGCCACTATCAACGCCCAAGTCACCTTGTATAGACCAAAAAGGGTTAATCTTATAGCGCAATATTAATGATTGCGCGGCATCCAGCAAGCCGTAGCCATAGCCAATGTAGAACTTACTCGATAATTGCTTGCCGGCAATTAAGCTCGGGGCGTTGCCGTTTAACTGCAATTCTAAGTTACTAAGCCCCAACGACTCTTGAATATTTTGCGTCAAAACATCAACTTGGCTCCTGCTCTTACCATCACCTCTGAGCGAGTTGGCAATCTTCAGTAAAGTTAGGCCATCTTGTGATGCTAAGTCGCCGATTCGTTTATCAAATATCAATACTGAAAGAATATCTTGATCGGGCATTGAGGGAGTAGAGTAAAGCTGTAATATTGGCGAGCTGGCTCTGCCCGTCACGCTGACGCCGGCAGTGATCGAGTCGACGGATTTTTGTGCGCGTAATACTAAACTCGGGTCATCGACGGGCCCGCCATTGTAGATTAACTGGCCTTTGTCGATTTCAAGCTTTTGATTGTAGGCGTCATAGCGCCCATTCTTAATATCAATCTGCCCATTGGCACGCAAAAGCGCGCCAGGGTCTTGTTGTAGCTCAATATTGCCAACTAGGTAAGCATCTAAACCTTGTGCGCGAATATGAGTCTGGTCGCCTAAGCCAATCTGCAGCCTAATTTTCTGTTGTGACGCTTGCTTAGCTTGTTCCTCTCCTAGCAGCACAACGTCTTCAGACGCGAGAATGGCGTTTTCTGGTAATTGAAAATCAAGGTCGGCATTGATTAGGCGCACGTTACCGCTGACATCGACGAGGTCACTTGTGATTACTATTTTTGTATCAAGGTTGCCATCAACATGAATCTCAGGGGTCTTCATCAACTCAAGATTGTCGCCCTTAAGCGCGATCGATATGCGAGGCTTGCTCAGCTCAAATAAATTGAAATCGCCGTTAATTTCTAATTGTCCTTTACCAGAAGACAGGCCGCCTTCTAGGGTGATTTCTTGTTTACCATTAGACTTAGCACTGAGTTCGATGTCACTTAAACTGATGCCTAGGTCGGGCAGCGCTAGTTGGCCATTTTTTAGGTAGGTTTGCATTCCCACTTGGGGAGCAGAAATACTGCCGTCTAAGCGAATGTCTGCGTCTAAGGAGCCTTTGAGGTCGCTCATAGGACCGCTTAATATTTGCAGTTTTGATAAGTCGTTGACCACTGCAATTATGCGCCCATTGAGCTTTTCGTCTAAAAAGTTTTCCGATTCGAAGGCCGACGCTACGGAAATCTCTGAGGTGATTTGATCATTGTTCTCCAGAAAGATGCTCGATGTGGCAGTTAAGGTAGGGTTTTGAGATATGCTTAGCTCAGCCGATTTGATTGCTAGTGTTTCAGTCACAGAATTTGAACGCTGGATACTCAGCGTTGAGTTGCTTGTTTGCACTTCAGCAAACAAGGTCGAAGCCGAGTCGGAGGTACTTTTATTATATTTAAACTGACCGTTTAGCTTTCCAGAAAGGCGGCTATCATAGAGGCTCATTAGCGGGTCTAGATTACTCAGTTCTAGCTCGCTAACAATTCCATTGGCAACAACGTTCTTTTCATTCGCGCTAATCTCTGCACAAATACTTTGCGCTTGGTTGTTTAAACAAGCTCTATCGGATGTAAGCATGTTGTTGTCCAGAATGAGCTCGACCGGCTCTCGAAGTTTCCATTCAGGCGAGATAGGTTGATCTGAGTGCGCTTGACTTGAAGACGACAACTCGATATCTAGCTTATCGAGCTGTCCTTTCCAGCCTCGCTCGGTTAGATTGCCTTGCGCATTGATTGAGATCACCGATTTTCCAAACACAAAGGCTCTCGTCGAGAGTGTATGCGCTTGCCCAGATCCGCCCAGCGTCATTTTCAGATCGCGCGCCAGCTCAGATGAGTCCTGTTCAATGCGCTCAATGTTAGCACTAAGTGATATTGCTTCAGGGCTAGCGCTAAATAGACCCTTACTTGATAGATTTAAATTATAGAGTTGAAGCTTGTTAAAGGTTAAGTAACTTGAACTCGCGGACGCCGAAATACGGGGTGCGTTTAGCTCACCACTCAGCGTTCCATTGCTGTTTAAGTCACCAGATAATTGCGGCATTAGCTCGCTGAGATCTGGAGACGAAACCTTCCAAGTCAGGTCGATACGCTCTGCCAGAGTTCCTGAAACATCAACACGAGAGGTGCCAGACTGAAGTTTCATGGCACTAATATCAATGGTACGATCAACAACATGAATTTCCGTATGAGCCTGTAATCGCTTTTTATAGGATTGGCCCGAAGCTTTAGCGTTGACGCTAAAGTTTTTCGGAACCCCTCGCGCGCTGAAGTTGCCACTGCTGGTGATTTGCTTTGCTGCTTGATTTATTGGCCAACCAAGGTTGCGCCAGTTTCCGCTTAAATCGGCGTTGGCATTGCCATTGTTTTGACCGTCTAGGAAAGCACTGAGTCCGACGATTACGCCAGTAATGATGAGTTCACCTGAGTCAATATTTGGTCCAGATGAAACTGGCACAGGCTGCTCAAGCAAATTAAAACGGTTAATATTGAGCGTATCATTTATAAAATCAATATCAGTGTTTAATGACCAATTCGAAAATACTTGGTTACCCCCGCTCATTGACCCTGAAAAGCGAGCAACTAATCCAGGCAAGCCCACGCTTGGAGAGAACTCGCCAGACACCTCAAAGTCACCTTGACCTAGTGTGATCGCCGGCTGATCGCTTAGTCGAAGATCACTGCCTTGAGTTTGTAGCTGCCCTCGCCATGAAACTTGGTCTGTCAGTGCGTTTTCAATTGTTAGCGACACAGATGTTTCAAAGGGGCTAGAAATCTGTTGATTAAGTTCTAAAGAGCGCCAAGTGCCAACTATCGAACCGACTAGGTTTATCGAGCCATTCTCGCTAAAACGCTTTTGATCATCGTCCCATTCGACAACGTTAGTAATGTCAACGATTCCATCTTTGTCAGCAGATAAATCGAGTTTGCCTGTCAGGTCGAGACGATTACTTTTTTCGAACAGCTTTAATTTATTGACTTGCAACAAGTTATCGTTGACCTTAACCGAGGCGATGAGCTGTTCAACTTGGCCGATCTGATCCCCATTGCGATTGATTGTCAGGGTATTAAATTTAATATTATCGACATTAATATCGACGGGTAAATCAATGCCTTTCCAGGCCTCAAATGGTTCTGAGGCTTGAGGTTCAGTGGCGGTGATTTGGACATCAAGCTTGTTAAGAAGCAGATTTTCTATCCGCAATGTTCGCTTGAGTAAATCACTCAGTCTCCATTTCAACTGCCCCGACGCAATGCTAACTTGAGTGCCATCAAGTCTAATCTTCAATCCTGAGAATGTGAGGTCACTCAAATGACCGCTAACTTTGTTGACCGATATTACATCTGGAGCCTGTTGCAGAGCCCACCGCAAACCAGTTTCAGTTTTAGTTAACCAAAATAATAAGCTGATGACTATAGCTAAGGTAACCATTGTGGAAGTGCATAGCCATTTCAGCAATTTGATTATCAATGCTCTCTGGCTCACAAATCAGTACCAAAGCTAAAGTGCAAACGCACTGGGTCACCCTCAAGGTCTAGTGCTGAGGCAGCATCCAAGCGCAGTGTTCCAAACGGTAAGCGCCAACGCAGTCCAAGCCCGGCGCCTTTATTTAGCTCGAGGCCGCTATCGAAGGCATCGCCGGCGTCAATGAATGCGGCTAATGCAAAGCCATTTTTTATTGGGTGTTCATATTCAAGGCTAGCCACGGTTAAATTTTTCGCGACGCTCGTTTCGCCATTTCTATCCACGCCGATGCTTTCAAAGTCGTAGCCACGAACGCTGTCATCGCCACCCGCTAAAAAGCCTAGTGATTCTGGAAGGTCAGCTGCATTATCAATCACGCTGCTCGCAAGGTGAACGCGAAGCTTAACTCGACCAGGCCCCAGCGGCCTTAGGAGTTTCCCTTTGAATATTACCTGTGCTAGGTCGATGTCGGAGCCAAATGATTGGTTCGCGCCGCGAACAGCAGCCACAGCACTCCAACCCTTGGTTGGGAAATACAAATCGTCCCCCTCGGTGCGTTCCCAAAATATGCTGGGGAGAATCAAATCGGTATCAATCTCAAGTTCTGATAAATCGCTTTCACGGCGAATGAATTTTTCGCGGCTGGCAACAAGGCCGAGTTTGAAGAGAGAGTCTTGCCAATCAAATACCCATTCGGAGCCAATTCGAGATGATTGAAAACGACGAGTATCACCAAACTCTTCTTCCAGTGAGGAAAAGAAATTCAAGCTGTCGTTGGAAGTACGAGTTAGCGGTATACGATAGTTCAAAATCGCGGTGCGTTTTATTTCAGAGCCGCCAGCACGAACATTTATATTGTGACCTTGTCGATTAATACGACGGTTTTCGTAGCCGATACTTGCACGAATGCCAGTGTCGGTACCGGCACCAATGGCGAAACTATAGGCTTTGCGTTTGTTGGGTGTCAGCGTGATGTTTACAGGTATTTTCGAGCTTTGTTGGTCGCGCTCGCCAGCTCTAACATCAACTGCTGAAAAATAGGGAGTGGCAAGTAAATTTTGCTGTGTCTTCGATAAGGCGTCGGCGGTGTAATTTTGCCCTTGTTTGATTGTGACCAGTGAATCTAGAATACTTTGCTCTATGCCTTGCTTACTCTTTTGATCACTGATTGAGTCCAAATTCCAGTTAATCGAGATATCACCAAGAGTATAGCGCTCACCACTGGCAAAACGTAAGGATATATCCGCTAGCGTTCGCTTCTCATTAATAGTGATTTTGCTTTCAATGTACTTTGCATCAAAAAAGCCAAGGCGAGTCGCGGTAGAGAGCAGGGCTGTTTTTTGCGTAGAGTAAACCGCTTGATTAAGTGGTAATCCTTTGGCCAACGGAAACCGATTACGCCAATCTTTGAACTCAGTTACCGAACTAGCCTCTTCGCTTAACTCGATATTTAGGCTATCTATGATAACGGGTTTGTTTAAGGTTACTATGTAGCGGTATATATTAGAATCTTGACTATTCTCGCGACTAACCGAAACGTTATAGTAGCCAAATGGTTCGAGTGCCTGTTTGATCTCAGACTCCACTCGCGATTCTAAGCGACGCTGTTCGCCATCTAACATTGGTTCAGCGTTCTTGTCGCGCAAACGTTTTACTAGACGAACATGGCGTTCTATATTCAATAGAAGGTCTCCGTTGACGCCAATAAAGCGAATTTCCTGCGCGTTGGCAGAATTTAAACCTAGTAAAAAAACGGCAAAAATAGTTGGGTAAAATGAAATTTTCATGAACTGCGAAGTATTACCTATTACATGTTTTTATTTCGTATTAATTTGACGATCTAAGTCGATTATCTTGTGACAAAATTGACTTTAAAATATAACTGGGTAATTTTACGTTTGAATTTGGTTTTCATAGGTAAGACGGTCAGCAGAGGAATAATCCATATTTGGGTCAACAGTACTTACAAACCTATATAGTCCACAAATTAATTAATGAGAGTGTCAAAGTGATTAGATGTAACTTGGATGAACTATTGAAAAACCGGTCTTTAACGGCAAAAGACCTCCACGAAGATACTCGCATACCGAATGCAGATATTAGAGAGCTATTGTCAGGTCGAGCACGCATGATCGAATTTGATGTGCTCGAAGCGATGTGTGATTATCTTGCCTGCACAGTTGGCGACTTGCTCGAGCACTCTAACCCGTAAAAGCTAACTCGTTAGGCAACTGGATTATCTAGTTTGCAGTTTCATGCAATGGGTATTTATCGCAAAGACAATCTATGGAGAGGCATAATTATGGTTTAATGTCGCCTGTCTAACCTTGTTTCTTTTTACTACGAATATTCTCATGGAAAAAACCGTTTCATTTTCAATTTCAAACGCGCAATACTACATTGATTTAGTTGGTCAGTATGGTGTTACTTATACCGTTAAGTTGATCACCGCTATTCTCGTTTACCTTATTGGTAAGAGAGTCGCTAGAAGCCTAACCAACTTGCTCGTGAAAGCGATGCGCAAAAAAGAGGTGGATAGCGAGTTAACCAGCTTTTTAGAAAGTTTAATATATTGGGGATTAATGGCAGTTGTTGTGATTGCTGCTTTGTCACAACTTGGGTTGCAAACCGCATCCTTTATAGCCATTCTGGGTGCTGCAGGTTTAGCTGTCGGCCTTGCGTTACAAGGTTCGTTATCGAATTTCGCTGCTGGAATTTTAATTTTGCTACTTCGCCCGTTTAATGTTGATGATTTTGTCGAAATGGCTGGCACATCGGGAAAAGTCAAACGTATTCGG